>CAXMRN010000118.1:0-4981 GCA_964195565.1 uncultured Polyangiaceae bacterium
GGCGGTGGGACCCCCTGGGGCACGTGGTTGTCGTGCGAAGAGACGCCCGGGGGGCGGGTCCACGAATGTGATCCGCTCGGACAGAGCGCGGCCGTCGTGCGCCCCGCCATGGGCGTGTTCAGGCACGAAGCGGCTGCGATCGACGAGGCCAACCAACACGCATACCTGACCGAAGACGAGGCCGACGGGCGGTTCTACCGTTTCGTGTACGACGCGCCGGATGATCTCAGCGCGGGCGATCTCCAGGTAGCCGAAGTCATGGGCGACGGTCCCGAAGGGTCGGTCACGTGGCACACCGTCCCCGACGCGAGCGCGGCAGAGACCGAAACGCGGTTGCAAGTCCCTTCAAGCACCCCGTTCAACGGTGGCGAGGGGATTTGGTTTCACCAAGGCGTCATCTACTTCTCGACCAAAGGTGACAATCGCATATGGGCGTACGAGACCGACACGGCGGTGCTGTCGATCATCTACGACGCCGCAACGTCGAGCAATCCCATCCTGACCGGAGTCGACAACCTCACCGTCTCGCCCACGGGCGACATCGTCGTGGCGGAAGACGGCGGCGACCTGCAGATCGTCGCGATCATCCCAGACGACACGCTCGTCCCGCTCGTTCAGGTTGTGGGCCACGATCTGTCGGAGATCACGGGCCCTGCGTTCGATCCATCCTTGCAGCGCCTGTATTTCAGCTCGCAACGTGGGGATAACGGCATCGACCTCCTCGGGATGAGCGGGGTCACCTACGAGGTGACCGGGCCCTTCTTCATCTGACCGTCAGCCAAAAACGCGGAGCACCAGAGCGAAGGTGCCGAGAGCTGCGCCAGCAAACGCGGTGCCGTCGATGAGCGCAGTTCCGCGGCCTCGCCTTCGGACCCAGAGAAGCAGGGGCCAGATGAGGACGACGATTCCGATCTGCCCAAGCTCCACGCCGACGTTGAAGCCGAACAGCGCTTGGACGAGTTGCGCACGTGGAAGCTCCTGTTCGAGCAGAACGCGCGAGAAACCGAGGCCGTGGACGAACCCGAAGAGGCAAGCGATCACCCAGCGCAGACGTCCCGCCCCACCCAACGCTCGGAGCAGCGCGAAGTAACATGCCGTGAAAAGCGCGATCCCCCAAAACGCAGGCAGCCCTCCGAACGCGGCGCTGGCCGCGAACAACGCCAACGCACCGAGGATCACCAGAGCGCCCCCACGGACCTGCTCCACGCGCACGTTCTCGAGGGCGACGATCAGAATCGAAGCCGCGATGGTGGCTTCGACCGTGCGCGCATGCGGAACGACGAAACCGAGCGCCGCGGCCGCCAGGGTCACGCTGTGCCCCACCGTGAAACCAGTGACCAAGATCGCGACCTCGCGAAACCGTTGGGCGACCACGATCAGCAAGAGCAAGAACGCAAGATGGTCCCATCCGGTGAGGATGTGCTCCGCGCCGAGCCGGAGGTAGGGGAGGATCCCTCCGCCGCGCTGCGCATCCGCCTCCGAACCGATGGCCGCCTTCGGGGCCGTCGGGGACAGCACCACGTCGATCGGTTCTGCGCCAAGCACCGTCGCCAGATGCACGTGGTTGGTGAGCGTCGTGAAGAGCTGACTTTGAAGACTGGTGGGCGGCGAGTCACAACGGACGTGCCATTCGACGCGAAGCCAGCCACGTTTAGACGGGAGCCACGTCGTGCTCAAAGGGACTGCCTCACACACACCCGCATCTCCCTCGAGGGTGAGCTTGGCCTGGAGATAAGGAAGCAGGTTCGCGCGATCGAACGGAGCGTTGGTGGATTCGCCGACGATCGGGAGCGAGGTGAGCTCGAGCCACCGGACCCTGAGCTCGGCAATCGCGCCCCCATCGACGAGCGTCCACTTCGAGTACGAGACGCTCTTTTGATGGGCAGAAGCGAGCGTCGGAATGCAAAGCCCAAGAAGCAGCGCCAGCAACGCCAAGCGTCTCACGGCTCGTTCTCCACCCGAATGTCGGTGCGTTGCCGCGCAATGTCGAGGAATTTACGCACGGCGGCCTCGCTGCTCGCGCGCGCATACGCCGCCTCGACCGCATCCCGGGCTTCGTCGAAGGGAACCAGAGCGCCGTCGCGCCGCTCGAGCAGGCGGACCGTGTACCGCCCCTCGCCCTCCCCGATGACCGCTGCTTCTCCCACCTCGAGCCCAGTGACTTCCCGTGCGGCACTCGGGCCGAGACGCTGTTCGACCTCCTTGGCCAACAGCATCCCGTCGGGGAGCGGGACGGCGTCACCTTCCACCGCAACTCGGTACTGCGCGCTACGCTCGAAGCGGAAGCGGTTGTCTTCGTAGAAGGCCCGAAGCTCTGCCTCGTCGCCCGCGCTCGCCTCGTCTTCGGCGCGGCTCACCAAGAAACCGATCATCGCCGTGGCCAGCTGGTTTCGGATCTGCGGGTCGCGCTCGTGGAGCCCGAGCTCGATAGCGCGGTCGATCAAGAGCTCCTGATCGATCAGGCGCGCGAGCACTCGCTCACGATCGTCCTCCCGAAGCGTCCCTCCCTTGCGGTCGCCAGCCACTGCCTGGAGCGCAGTCTCATAGGACGCGCGTGAGATCGGACGGTCGTTCACCCAGGCGACCGCGTCCGTGGTGGGCGCAGAAGCATCGGGGACCCGAACGATGTAGAAGACGGCCAGGGCGGCACCGACGAGCATCCCGCCAGCGAGCAGCCACGGCCTGTTCATGGCTCCGCGCCGGCTTGCAGGAAGATCGGCGAGGACCAGGCGCGGGCCTCCGTGTCGACCAGACAATCGTCGTCACCCTCGGTTCGGAAATTGCCGTAGCACGGCTCGCACTCGCCACCGCGGCAGCGAAGGCCGCCCCCGTTGACGGTGGGCGTCGGCTCCTGAATGGCGCGGACGTAGTACAGCAGGTCGCGGCCGAGCTCCGCGTACGACGGGTCCTCGAACTCGACCGCACACAGCTCCGGCCCTTCGGGACACGGAATGGTCATCCACGGGTCCTCGATGAGGTCCGCGACGGGCTCGTCCTCCCGTTGCTGTCGCTGGATGCGGATCACCTCGACGCGCGTAATGCGACGCCTGCGGTCGTCCGGGTTGTAGCATTCGCCAGCGCAGATGCGTTCGAGGCGCGCTTCACCGACGGACTGGATCACGTCGGGCGGACAGCCCGGCTTCTGATCGAACGAGCCGGCCGCACGCACTTCGAATTTCGGCGTGCCCGTGAACTCGAGCTCGCTGCCCATCGGCAGCACTCCTTCGGGCCCGTTCTTCATGTCGAACCAGAGCAAGATGCGGTCGCCCGACGTGCCGTACACGTTGCGGCTCTGCATCGCGTCCCAAATCGCCTCGCGCGACCGCTCCGTCGCGTGCACAGCCACCAGCCCGCCAGTGATGAAGAACGACGCCTGCCGCTCCATCCACATGAGCTCGAACGGCGGACGCTCCATCAGAGTGTCGATGGTGTACGTGGTCGACTCGGGCTCGGGCTGACCTCTCGCTCCGAACATCGACTTGCGCCACGATTCACTCGGCGCGCCACGAGCGTCTGTCATCTGCAAGCGCGCGAACTCCTTGTACCCCGTCCCGGGACGCGCACTGTGGTTGTCGCTCGAGGCGATGAAACCCATCGTCGCGTGGCGTGGCTCGTCCGGGTTCTCGAAGTCACCCTTGGCCATGATGTACTGCACCGAGCCAGCAGGGCGGTACTGATAGGCGGGCAGGTAGCAATCGGTGCACTGACCGCAGGCGCTCCAGTCCGGCACGTCTTCGCCGGGCAGCGTCACGTGTCCCGCAAGCGCCACACGCAGGTAGTCCGCTTTCGCCTTCTCGACGCGCTCCTGGCAAACGTCGGACGCTGGGTCCTCGCATCGCTCGCGTATGATCTCGCCCGCGCGCCAACAGCAGGCCTCGTAGTTGTCGGTCGGTTCGGGGCACTCCATCCCGTCTTCGCTCAGGTTGGCGGAGCGGAAGCTTCGGTACTCCTCAGAGTTGCCGTGACCGGAGAACACCTCGACGAGCCGCTGGAGATTTGGGTCGTCCAGGCCGGCTCTGAGCTGCTTGTCCCAGGTGTAGCCGAGGGGCGTATAGAACCCCCAGGTCATCCCATGGGGAATCACGAGGGTATCGAGCCCCCAATCGTTGATCTTGTCGAACAAGACCTCTGGGGTGGCCGCGCGCTCGCGGCACGTCGGCGGCAGCTCCTTGCTGTTCACCCCTTCGGGGCAGATGGGATAGGTCCCGTTCTCCCGGATGTGACGGGCGAAGTCGAGATAGCCCTGCTGGTTCGGAAATGCCCTCGCCGGGAGCGTCAGCAGGGGCCAGAGAGCGCTGAGGTTGGAGAATGCGCGCGCGGTGATCCCGGGCGCCGAGATGGGGCGTGCTGGGAGCTGATCGTCGGTGTCGTACTTGAAGAGGACGTTCTTGTGGCCGAAGTGTTTCTCGGGCGTGAGACCGACCTGCGTCCATTCGTAACCGGTGAAGGCGATCGTATCGGGCTGCTCATGCTCGCCCGCGACCGCATTGCACTGGCGCACCGAGTCCCTGGTCATTTGCCAGGTGCGTGGGTTCAGCGCCTCCGCGTGGTCGGTCAGTGCGTAGAAATCGAGCTGCGAGCAGAAGCGGGCAAAGTCACATGCATCAGCCGGTGGGTGGACGCCCTCCCCGCCCATCAACGGCAGGCTCCACATGAACGCATCGACCGACAGCGTCGTGTGCACGTGGAGGTCGCCGAACAGGATTCGGTTGGTCTCGTTGGGCGCCGCTCTCTTCTGGCCCGCGGCTCGCGCGGCCACGTGCTCCGGCGCTAGCGCGACCTGCGCAATTTCGCCGTCGAACTGCTCGTTGGCGCCCCCGTAGACGAGCCAAAAAGCCAACACCGACAGCACCAGGCCAAGAACGACCGTAAGACAACCCTTTTTCCACCAAGCCACGCGGCCGGAAGCATAGGTCGGGATGATCGCCTGTCCAAACAGTTGCGAGTCAGGGGGCGGCCGGGCCCCGAGCGGCCAACATCT
>CAXMRN010000119.1:0-7408 GCA_964195565.1 uncultured Polyangiaceae bacterium
AGGAGGTACAAAGGCGTCGACACACGGTCGGTCATCTCCCAGAGGACACGAACCTGGCCGGGCCCGTCGTCATGGAGCTCAGGATTGCGGGCTTGGTGCAAGGTCTTGGCGCCACGGAGCTGCGTGGCCAGGAGTCGCCGGATCGCGTGACGCCCTAAGACGCTTGACGTAGACCGCGAGCTCGAAGCAGAGTCGCTCGATGGCTCAAGACACCGCCTTGGTCCTCGGCGCGAGTGGGTTCCTCGGGAGCCACGTCGTGAAGGCACTGGTCGCGTCCGGGCGGCCCGTTCGCATTCTGACCCGCGCCTCGAGCGACACCGCGATGACCGATCATCTTGCTCTCACGCGGCTGCGAGGCGACGTCTTCGATCGCGATACGCTGCGCAACGCCATGAAGGGGTGCCGCAGCGTGTTCTACTGCATCGTGGACGCGCGTTCCTGGCTTCGCGACAGCACGCCACTCTACCGGACCAACGTGGAGGGCTCCCGGCTGGTCATGGAGGTCGCCATCGAGATGGGCATCGAGCGCTTCGTCTTCACGAGTTCCATCGTTACGATCGGCTTGAATCCCTCTGGTGTCGCTTCGGAGGAGGATGAATTCAACTGGGAGGACGAGGCGCCCCCCTATGTGAAGACCCGCGTGCAAGCCGAGCGACAGCTTCTCGAACTGTGTACCCAGGGGCTGCCGGGAATCGCATGCAACGTAGCCACCACGTTTGGCGGGCATGACCGTGTACCGACTCCGCACGGCGAGCTTCTCAAGCTGACCGTCGCAAAGCGCATGCCGGCGTACTGGAACACCAAGATGAGCGTCGTCGGCATCAAGGACGCAGCGGACGCTCTGCTGCTAGCCGAGCGGCGCGGAAAGGTGGGGGAGCGCTACATCATCGCCGACCGGATGATGGACATCGCCGAGGCCACTTCCAAAACCGCCGCCTTCGCAGGCGTCAAACCACCGCGCTGGGAAGTGCCGCTCGGGGTGGTCATCAGAGCCACCTGGGTCGCCGAGAAACTGATGCATGCCTTGAACAAAGATACGGTCCTCACCATGAGCAGCATCAAACTCTCAGGAATCATGGGTGACTTCGACAACAGCAAAGCCAGAAGCGAGTTGGGTTGGCGGCCGCGCGCCATGGACGAATCGCTCAAGGAGGCGGCGCTCTGGTTCAAGGAGAATGCGTGAACCCCGGCTCCGAGTCTGCCTCAGTCCGTGGACTTGGCGCGCATCGCCTGCTTCTTGAACTCGATTCGCGCCACGGCGCGCCGGTGCACCTCGTCGGGACCGTCTGCGAACCGAAGGGTGCGGCTGTTGGCCCAGTCACGAGCCAACCCGAAGTCCGTCGTCACGCCGCCACCACCGTGGGCCTGAATGGCATCGTCCAACACCTTCAGAGCCATGTTGGGGGCCTTCACCTTGATCATCGCGATTTCTGACCTTGCTGCCTTGTGGCCAACTTTGTCCATCATGTCGGCGGCCTTGAGGGTCAGGAGCCTCGTGCATTCGATGTCGATGCGCGCGTCGGCGATGCGTTCTTCCCAAACTGATTGCTCGTAGAGCTTCTTGCCGAACGCTTCCCTGCTCATCAGCCGGGCGCACATCTTTTCGAGCGCGCGTTCCGCGACGCCGATGAGGCGCATGCAGTGATGAATACGGCCGGGCCCGAGGCGCCCCTGCGCGATCTCGAAACCGCGTCCTTCGCCGAGGAGCATATTGCTGGCGGGCACTCGAGCGTTCTCGAATAGGACTTCGCCGTGACCATGAGGCGCATCGTCGAAGCCGTAGACCGGAAGGTAGCGCTCGACGGTGACACCGACGGTGTCACGCGGAACGAGGATCATGCTCTGCTGAAGGTGGCTCGAGGCGCTCAGGTCGGTCTTGCCCATGACGATCATGATCGCGCATCGGTTGTCCATGATGCCGGAGGTCCACCACTTGCGTCCGTTGATCACGTACTCATCGCCATCGCGGCGAATCTCGGTGCAGATATTCGTCGCATCGGACGAGGCAACCGCGGGCTCGGTCATCGCGAACGCAGAACGAATGCGACCCTCGAGTAGAGGCTCTAGCCACTGGGACTTTTGGGCGTCGCTTCCGTATCGTTCGAGGACCTCCATGTTACCGGTGTCCGGTGCGGAGCAATTGAAGACCTCCGGCGCGAATATCACGCGGCCCATGAGTTCGCAGAGCGGCGCGTATTCGAGGTTGGTGAGGCCGGCACCCTGCTCGCTCTCAGGCAAGAAGAGGTTCCAGAGGTCGGCCTCCTTCGCCTTGGTCTTGAGCTCCTCGAGGATCGGCGGCACGTCCCAGCGGTCGGGCAGCGCTTCATGCTGCGCATAGAACGCGCCCTCATTGGGATAGATGTACCGCTCCATGAAGTCCTGAACGCGATCGATCAGGGCCTTCGTCTTGTCGCTATAGGTGAAATCCATGATGCCGAGGCGATAATGGCATGGAGGACCGGGCGAACCAACCAAGGGAGCCGCAGGTGGCGAGGATTGAATCGGGCGCCTCCATCGTGGTAAGGCTGTTGCATGATGCGGCGAGGATGGGTGATCGCGGGCGTCCACGGCGCCCTGATTTTTGGGATAGTCTGGACCGCGGCTTGCTCCGGGACGTCCGAGGATCGCGAACCGCAGGCGGCAGTGGCCGATGGTGGGGTCGTGGAGGACTCGGCGGCGCCTGCGATCGATGGTCCGGTTCCGGACGCTGGTGCCAAGAAGCCTCACCCGAAGCAGAATTCGCTCGCTGTCTCGGGGCGGGGCCAACATTCGCTCCACAACTTCACCATGAATGACAAAGAGGGCCGCGAGTTCAGCTGACGGGATACACTGCTCGAGGCGGCATGCTCAGAGCGCGTGGAGCGTAGATGGAGTGTGTTCTCGTCGGCGAGCTTTGCGATATGCTCGATTTCTAGATCGCCCTCTTGCCGCGCCGACACATAGCCCTCGAACTTGCTGCGTCCAAGAACCCAGTACGCGGGCACCGCGAGGTACGGAAAGGCGTTGAGCGACACGGCCCAGGCCACGGCTCCCTGCGCGGTTCGCGTGCTCATCACCGCGTCGATCGACGAGATGAAGCCGAGCACATGGAAAACGATCACCACCCATACCATGATCCGCCGTCTCCTTTTCTTTGGCTTTACTACCACGTCCCGCTCCAAGGAGGTGTCCATACCCGATCCGCTAACTGGTTTCGACCTCTTCGGTGGCGCTGACGTTGAGCCCGAGCTTCTTCGCGGCTTCGTATGGGCACCCACATCATGATCACGGGATAGCGACTCGGAGCTGTGTCGCGTACGGAGATCGTCGCCTAGGCGGCCTACGCCTCTTTGGCGGCATTGCGTGCAGCGCGGCTGAGCAAGGCCGTCGCCGAGCCGACCAAGATCATGTGAACGCCGGCGATTGCACCGACGGCCCACTTCCCAGAAACCGGGAACTGACGCCAAATCATGACCCCGAGGACCATCGCCGCAATCCCGCTAAGGAGCGACCAGCCCCAACCCTCGATCGGCCGGAGTCGAAACGCCCAGATGATCTCAAAGACGCCGTCCAGGACGAGGTAGACCGCCAAGAACAAGGTCAGCGCTGATAGCCCAATGCCAGGATGGGAGACCAGGTAGCCTCCCACTGCCAGCGACAGAACGCCCAACACAAACACCAGCAGACCGACCTTGAACGAGCCCATCTTGAAGGCGAGAAACAGCCTCGCGCCGCCCGACACGATCAGCAGTACGCCTACGGCGATCGTGACCGAGAGCCCCGCGATGAACGGTGAGAGGACCGACAACACCCCTGCTATTGCGATCGCGATCCCAAGCGCCATGCCGAGCCCAGCATGCCGTTTGATCGTGCCGAGCGTATCCTGATCCACTTCTTCGGTTCCGTTGGTCATAGCTCGCCTCCAAGGCGGAATGAAACCTTGTGCGACTTAAAATGCAAGCCGAAATCAAGAACCAATGTCGGAACGTTGTTGAAGTCACCCGATTAGTTGGCCTACAATGCGGCCACACAAAAACTGGGGGGCACGTTGCGCCCACACATCAAGGGGACACGGTCCCGAGGAGACGGTAATGGCGACTGCAAAGAAGAGAAAAGCACCCGCGAAGAAGAAGCCCGCGTCGCTGAGCGCACGAGCGCGCGCTGCGTTCGCGAAGGCCAAGAAGGACGCCTCGGCGCACGAGAGGAAGTTCAAGGCGGACGTTGCCGCGCACAAGAAGAAGGCCAACAAGAAGCGCGCAGTACACAAGAAGAAGCTCGCCGCCGCGAAGAAGAAGCTGGAGGCGGCATTGAAGTCGAAGAAGAAGAAGCGCGCCGCGAAGAAGAGCACCACCAAGAAGCGCGCCACCAAGAAGAGGGCCCCGGCCAAGAAGCGCACCGCGAAGAAGAGGGCTCCGGCCAAGAAGAAATAATCGGCCGATCCGTCTATAGAAATAGGGAAAAAGCCAATGAATTCAACACTCAAGCGCACGATCGTCGCTATGGCGACGGTGGCCCTGATCGTCACCGCAGCATGCAAGTCTGACGAGGGTCCGGAAGAGCTCGAGGCCAGCGCAGGCGCGGAGGCCGTAACCGCCGAGGAGGCGGCGGCAGAAGGAGAGCCCGTCGTAGCGCGGCGCAATGCCGAGAAGGCTGTCGAAGATTCCGAGAAGGCCGAGGCCGAAGCCTCCGATGCCGAATAGCTGAAACGCTCAGGCGGAGCGTCTGGCCACCACGTGGTGGCCAGACCGCTTTCCGCTTCTGAACCTGACGGCTGGGATCTAAGCGTGTTTCATGGCCTTTCTTAGCGCCTTGACGTCATCCTCGTTGACGTTGGTGTCGATGACCTTGCCACCAAAGGGCTCGACCGCAGAGACGAAGTCGGCCAGCGTCGCTTCTTCTCCAACGAGGATCAGAGAGGATGAGTCGCTGACCAGCGAATTGGCAAAGTCGTCGAGCGCGGGGTCATCGAACGCCACGTTGGCAGATGCGCCGAAAAGAGCTCCGATAGAGCCGCCGGCAACCGAGCCTGCGAGGGCCCCCGCTGGTCCGAAAAACAAGCCGACCATCGCGCCGGTCATTGCGCCCAGCCCCGTGCCGACCCCGACGTTGCTGTCGTCCTGGGCCCAGCCCGATAGAGCTTCCGATGGCCTGCTACTAGGCAGTTTCGGCAGAAACTCGGAACGACATGGAGCTGTCACGCTGACTTCGAATCCAGTCGGCACTGGGTTACTGGCTACCCGCGCAGTTTCGGCACCCCAAGTCTCCACAATCCTGTGCTAGATCGAGCCGCACTCGATGTATACGAAGCCACGCTACTCGCTCAAGAACATGATGTTGTGGACCCGCGAGGACACGCTCGTGTTCCTCGCGATCTCGGCGGTCCCCGTCATCCTCTACGACCTCGTGGGTCTGAAGTGGCTTCATCTGCCCTGGTTGCCCGTTGCGCTCATCGGCACCGCGGTCGCGTTCATCGTCAGCTTCCAGAACAACGCGTCCTACGATCGCGTATGGGAGGCAAGAAAGATCTGGGGCGGGATCGTCAACACCTCGCGCGCCTGGGGCATCATGGTCAAGGACTTCATCACCAATGAAGTGGCTGTCGACCAGGCGAGTGACGCGGAGCTCGAGGCGATCCGCAAGGAGCTCATTTTCCGGCACATCGCCTGGCTGACGGCGCTGCGGCACGCGATGAGGCAAGGACGGCCTTGGGAAGTGCACCTGCGCTACCGAACCAACCAGGAGTGGGCCGACAAGATCGGGGTTCGTGAGCGGCGCTATTCCCTCGAAGAGGAGCTCGAGCCGTATCTCTCCGAGGAGGAGCTCGCGTACATCGCTGCGAAGTCGAGCAAGCCTACCCAGCTTCTCTCGCTCCAATCGACGCAGCTGCGTGAGCTCAAGATGAGAGGCTTGATCGAGAACTTCCGGCACATGGAGATGGAGAACGTTCTGGTCGAGCTCTACGCGCTTCAAGGCAAATCGGAGCGGATCAAGAACTTCCCGTACCCGAGACAATACGCCACCCTCAACTCGATCTTCCTCTGGATCTTCATCGTTCTCGTGCCGTTTGGCGTCATGTTCGAGTTCGATCAAATCGGCGAAGAGTTCAAGGCGAGCTATCCCTTGGTCGGCAGTTACTTCGTTTGGCTGTCCGTGCCCTTTAGCGCGATGGTGATGTGGGTCTTTCACACCATGGAACGGATCGGTCGCGTCAGCGAAAACCCATTCGAAGGCAAGTCCACGGACATCCCGATCACGACTATGTCTCGCGGAATCGAAATCGACCTGCGCGAAATGATCGACGACAATCCGGCGTCGATCCCCGCTCCGATCGAGCCCCAGTACGACACGCAAACGTGACGTCCACGAACGGGGAAGTCCCCTATCTCGACACGCGCCTTCCGGCCGCTGTTCTTGCCGAAACTGCATAGACAGGATCCGACCTTTGGACCTAGCTTCCTCACCTCAAGGCAAGCGGGTTCCGCTCTGTCAGAAGAAGCGCGATCAAAGGAGAGTCCATCATGAGCAGCGAAGACCGAAAAGAAGCAAGAGCCGAGAGGAAAGAGGGACGATTCGAGAACCGACAGATCGACGAAGCCGTCGCCGACGTCGATCGCGCACTGAATCAGTTCGGAGACCTCGGTGTGAAGATCGACAAGGACGAGCCCAACCTGGCCGCGTCGCACTTACGAAGGGCGCTCAAGGACATCAGCAAATCGATCACACACCTCGAGAAGGCAGATGTCGGTAAGTCGCAGGCGGGCGCAGTGGACGCATTGAACCGTGGTTCCAAGCAACTCGATGAAGCAGCGACCGATCTCGACAACGGCAAGATCGACTCAGCTCAGGTCCACTACGACAAAGCCTCAGAAAACTTTGACAAGGCCTCAGGGATTCTGAGCTGAGCAAGCCCCCACCTCACCGCATTGGGGACCGCGAGGCGGGTCGGGTCCGCTTGCTCCGGCCCGTTCTCGCCTTATGTTTCGCATCTACTCGCTCTGCCCTCGGCATCTAGGAGTTCTTGAATGTTGAGAATCGTACTCTTCTTGGCCACCAACCTCGCCGTCCTCGTCATGGCTGGCGTCGCGATGGCGGTGCTGACGGCACTGGGAGTCATCCCGCCCGATGCGCCTTATCTCACCATGCTGATTTGGTGTGCGCTGTTCGGCTTTGGCGGGTCGATTCTATCCCTCGCCTTGTCCAAGACGATCGCGAAGAGGACGACCCGGGCCCGGGTGATCGACACTCCCTCGAACGATGTCGAGCAGTGGCTGGTCCGGACGGTCGAGCGACAGGCCAAAGAGGCTGGCATCGGCATGCCCGAAGTCGCCGTTTTCGACTCGCCCGACCCGAATGCGTTTGCGACGGGGATGTTTCGCAACAGCGCGCTCGTCGCCGTCAGCACCGGCCTTCTGCAACTGATGAGCAAAGA
>CAXMRN010000120.1:0-4820 GCA_964195565.1 uncultured Polyangiaceae bacterium
GAAGGCATGTCGCACCGGCTGCATCTCGGGGGCGGACAAGTTGGTCTCGCGATAGACCGGAGCGAAGCCCGCCGTCGAGAGGAGCGAGTTGCGTTCGCGTAGCGGCAAGTCGAGCGCGCTCGCGAGGATGAGGACCATCTCTCGGCTTGGGGAGGACTTGCCGTTCTCGACGTAGCTGATGTGGCGGGTCGAAACCTCGGATTCGATGGCGAGCTGCTGCTGGCTCATTCGGCGTGCGGTGCGCCACTGGCGCAGGAGGGAGCCGAACCCGATCGGAGTTGCGGTGATTGAGGACATGCCCGTATCCTAACGCCTCCTTTCGTGCTGCCGATTACCTCGGAGGTAATGGCTCTTGCGCATCCGGCGCTCCAGACTGGTCGTATCAAGGAGGTCCCTGTGAAATTACGACTCTTTTCCCTCATCGCTGTGTTTGCTGCGTTCACGATCTACACGACCCTCGTGGTCTTGGATCAGGGCTACTTTGGGTTCTTGGAGCTGGCGATGACCGGCGGATGGGCGGCCCAGGTCTTCATCGACCTCTGCATCGCTCTCCTCCTGTTCGCCATCTGGATGGTGCCGGACGCCCGCGAGCACGGCATCCCCGCTTGGCCGTACTTCCTCGCGGTCCTTACGACAGGCTCAGTCGGCGCCCTTGCCTACCTCGTCCACAGAACCCTAAAGGAACAGAGTGTGGCCCCGCGCCAAGCCCACTCCCCCGCAACCAATTAGACCTTTCAAAAAGGGGACTGTCCCCTTTTTTGAAGGGTTAATTGGGGTCGCTTTCTATGTAGCCTATGGCTTCTAGGTGGGCGGCTATGTCTTCGTCTAGTTCTACGGAGTCAGCGGCTACGGCGTGTTGTTTGGCTAGGGCTCGTTGTTGGAGGAGCGCTTTGGTGGCCATGCGGACTTGGTCGGGTGACGTCGGTGCGAGGTTGTCTTGCTCGGCGCGGTCGAGGTCGACGCGGTAGAGCTCGAGAGGCTTGAGGCCGCGGGGGTTGTCGCGGTTGGCGGTGATCATTTTGTATTCGTCGGTGCCGTCTAGCTCGCGAACCGATTCGAGGACGTTGCCTTCGTGGCTTTCTTCGGCGTAGACCACATCGGTGCCGGTGAAGAGGTCACCGCCTTGGGCGCCCTCGGGAATCGCGACCTCGACGAGCTTCAGGACCGTGGGCATCAGGTCGATGCTCTGCACCCAGTGGCGCACGACAGTTCCGCCCCGACGAGCCTGCGGGAGCTTCACGAACAGCGGAACATGCACCTGCTCGTCGTACAGCGTGGTCCCGTGCCAGAAGCCGCCGTGGTCGTTGAACTCTTCGCCGTGGTCGCTCGTCACGATGATCGTCAGGTCGTCGTAGAGCCCACGCTCGTGAAGGTCGTCGAGGAGTTTGCCGAGTTCGGCGTCCCAGTAGCTGATCTCCCCGTCGTACAGCGCCGTGAGTGCCGGGGCCTCCGAAGGGTCGGGGTGTTGGTGGGCCGCGCGCGCGTACCCGCTGCCGTCGTAGGGGTGCGAGAAGTACGGATCGTGCGGGTCCATATAGCCGATGAACAAAAACCACGGTGATGCCGGCTGACGGTCGATCCAGCTGGTGACGGCGCCGTTGACGGTTTCGGCATCTTGATAGGCCGTGCCGGGCAGCACTTCGCCCTGCATCGCGCGCATCTTCTCGATGCGCTGCCTGACGAACTGCATCAGCAAGAGCTTCGCGCTGGCGTCATCGGCCCCGAGGACGAACTCGGGCTCGAGGTACGCGTACTCGTCGAAGCCCTGATGAAAGTTGAAGTACGGGGCAACATTGAAGTTCGTCGCGTAGCCGCCGGTGGTGTACCCCGCGCCTTTGAGGGCCTCTGGAAGCGTGGTGACCGCATCCGGAAGCGCGTCGCTCTTCGCCATGACGCCGTGGCTCGACGGAAGTCGCCCGGTCAGGATCGACGCGAAGCTCGGGCGCGTCCAACTCGAGTTGGTGAACGCCTGGTCGAATCGAATCGCGTCCTCGGCAAGACGATCGAGGTTGGGAGTGCTGCCGTTCTCGTATCCGTACAGCGGCAGGTGATCGGCGCGCAGGGTGTCGACGACGAGGAAGATGACGTTGCCCGACTGACGTTGTGCCTCCCCCCTATCGACCGTGGTGCCCGCGCCCGGGGTGCCGTCGCCGAGCGCGAGGTTGCCTGCGAGTCCGACTGCCAGGACAGCCAGCATGGCGAACGCGGTTGGAGCCTGCACGAGACGCGCGAACGGTGCGCGCTGTACAAGCACCCGCAGGACGCGCGCGAGGATCGCGCTCATACCGGCGGCCACGAAGGCGCAACCAAGAAGGACGGCCAACCCGATCGCACTCTTCCACACGAGTTCCTCGTGGAAGAAGTCACGGCGAATCCGAAACGCGCCGAGCGCGAAAGAAAACGTACCGAAGGTCGCTGCCGCGAAGTAGCCAAATGCTTCCTTCTCGGGCAACGCATATCGCTTCATCCATCGGCCGCTCACCGCCGTGGCGAAACCGAGGCCGGCGCCGAACGCTGCGCAGAACACGCCGTAGGCCAGCGGCCCATAGAGGAATACCCGGGCGCCGGTGGCGCCTGCCGAAGAGAGCGCGATGACGACAGCCTCGCCGAGACCGACGAGCAGCCCCCCGAACACCCCTGCACTGAACCCTACCACCAGGCCGCGAATCGGGTGCGGCCACGCTTCGCGCGGGGCCTTTGGAATCGCCTGGCTTGCGAGCTCCTCGCGATCCGGATCTTCGACACGGATGTCGGGGTTGTAGCCCCTCTTGCGGAGCAGGAATATCACCCCGCCAAACGCCGAGACGAACATCTCGCATGCGAATCCGAGCGTCGGAATGAGGACCGCGACCGCAAAGGGCAGCCCCACGGCTGGCGAAGTGTAGAGCGCCACCGCAGCAGCTTCTCGAAGGCCGATGCCATTGATCGAAGCGGGAATCAACGTCGCCAGGATCTGCAACGACGAGGCGAAGAACACCTCACCAATGCTGAGCTCGACTCCGAGGGCGCGCGCGGCGCACACGTAGATCAAATTGTTGAACGCGTGCGTGCCGACGCCCAGTGCGGCGGCTTGAATCAGAAGGCCAGCCTTGCCTCGATACGCGCCCACCGCGTCGATCAAGGTTTGGACTCGCGCGCGGATGCCTTCAGGAACGAAACGTGTGAAGAAGAGAAATAGCTGGGGCTGCGCGAGAAACGCGAGGCCCACGACGATGATCGACAAGAACACCGCGTTCACCAGGAGCACGCCGTCGGTGCCGATGAACCGCATCCCGAAGATGCTCGCCACCATGACGACCACGCCAAAGGCGAGCTGGCCGAGGATCATCTCGACGCCGATGGTGGCCGTTGCGCGGGCGGTCTTGCCGGTGTGCTTGGCGACGTCGTAGATGCGCCAACCGCCAAAGCCGGTGAATCCACCCGGGGTGAAGGCGCCCCAGAAGCGCGCGATCATGATCGAGCCGCCGAGGAACCCCCATTTGGCAAAGATCCCCTGGCCTACGAGGAGTCGCTGCCAGCGCACCGTGCTGAAACCGATCGCGATGAGCTGCATGAGCACCGCGGCCGCCACCCAGCCCCACTGCAAATCGCTCAATCGCGCCAGCAGGTCTTCCGCGCCATCCCGGCGGAGCACCTTTCGGAAGATGAACGCCAGCATGCCGACGGAGAACACCAGCTTCAGAACGAAGAAGGCGATTTGTTTTGGTTTTGCAGCCACGTCCCTGCGGCCTGGCTAACCGGTGCACGCTAAAGGGTCAAATTGGCTGCCCGGGGGCCGGTCGCGAGCGGTTAGTTGCGCCGAGGTGCCGCGGTTGGTAGCGACGCCACATGCGACATCAATCTGTGACTCGATTTGGGATTTGGGCATTGTTCTTCCTGCTGGCCTGCAAGGGGGGCGAGACGACGGCCCCCACCGAGGCGCCGGCGGCCTCTGCACAGGAGACACCCCCAGTGAAAGAGGCGAAGCCCGCCGAGGCACCCAAGAAGGCAGCGGCCTCGTCGGCGGTGCCCGACTCGCTGCCGACCGGCCTGCTCCTTGCGTACTCGCAGTTCGAGGTCGTCGATGGGCAGGCGACCGCGAATCCCGGCCCGGCGCGTCTCGACATCCTCACGCGAGAAGGTGGCGAGTGGAAGACCGAGACGCTGGAGGATGCGCAGAGCAACGTGTTTCACAAGGCCATGGTGCTCAACCCGCGCGGCCAAGCGCCTGGCATCCTGACGCTCGGAGGCTCGGGCGCGTATGTGAAGCTCTGGCGACGCAACAACGGCAAGCTGAAAGCGAGCACACTCTGGAAGGCGGAGTTTGGCGGCAAGTTCAACCGGATGCGTGACGCGGAGGTCGCAGACCTCTACGGAAACGGAACGCCGGCGATCGCGGTGGCGACTCACGACCAGGGCGTCGTCGCGGTGATCAAGCAGCACGCCAACAAGTGGAAGGTCGAGCGAATCGACGCCAAGAAAGACACCTTCGTCCACGAGATCGAGATAGGCGACCTCGACAAGGACGGTGTGCTCGAGGTGTACGCGACCCCGAGCGAACCCAACAGACTCAACGCCGAAGCACAGCGCGGCCAGGTGGTTCGCTACGTGCCGAAGACGGGCAAAGGTCCCACCATCGTCGCGGATTTAGGGAAACGGCATGCCAAAGAGATCTACGTCGGCGATGTCGACGGAGACGGGACCGATGAGCTCTACGTGGCGGTCGAAGCACTCACCACAGGGCGCGGCGCAGCGCTCAAGCTCGTCGAGCCGGTGGAGATCCGCCGCTACGACGCGGACACGCCTCCCGACGCGAAGGTGGTCATCGCGACGATTCCCGA
>CAXMRN010000121.1:0-8810 GCA_964195565.1 uncultured Polyangiaceae bacterium
TGTTCGGTCACTGTTGCACAATCGGCAGCCTCAAATACACTCGCCATCGTCTAACTGGAGGGAGCCACATGATTCGACAAATGAGGACACTGATTTTCGCCCTGAGCTTGCTCGCGGTCATGCCGGCCTTTGCGCAGGAAGCTGAGCCACCGGCAGAAGCGACCCCGGCTGCCGAAGCGACGCCGGCTGCCGAAGTGACGCCGGCTGCCGAAGTGAAACCGGCTGCCGAAGTGAAACCGGCAAATGAGATCGTCGTCGAAATTCTGGGCCTGGAGAATGACAACGGCCAGATCGGCTGCCGGATCTTCTCGAAGGAGGACGGCTTCCCCGGCAAGATGAAGAAGGCGGACGAGCAGCTTTACAGCAAGCCCAAGTCGAAGAAGGGCGGCTGTACGTTCAAAGGCTACAAGCCGGGCACGTACGCGATCTCGGTAATGCACGATCTCGACAGTAGCGGTGACCTCAATACGTCGATGGTCGGAAGGCCGAAAGAACCATGGGGCGTGTCCAACGACGCGCCTGCACATCGCTTTGGTCCGCCTGAGTTCAAAGAGTGTACGTTCGAGTACGAGGGCGGGAAGAAGGTCATCAAGATCAAGCTTCAGTGAGCCGAAACCAACGGCCTGCCTGGTTCAAGAAACATGCTTCTCGCCGCTCATGGAGGCGGGGTGGCTGGCGAAGACGATCGTGAGCGTGGCAACCATCGCACAACTTGCGACGAGGACATTCCCAGCGGCCAGCCCGTTCTGAGACAAGCCTTCCGGCGTGATGGCGAAGTAGATTTTGAACTTTGCCGCGTAGAGATAGAAGAGCCCAGCCGTCCATACGAGGGGAAAGAACATCAGCAATCTGTCGCGCGGCACGCTCGGTGAGCGGAATGAAAACACGTACAACAGCCCGGCGGCCGCGAACGAGAGGGCGTGCAGGGCCGCGGCAATTCCCAACATGCCGTTGTACGCGAAAAGGTTGTACGGAATGAAGAGCAATGCACCGAGGACGACCGTCAGGATCGGTATGAGTGCGACGCCGAGTCCAATCGCAGCACGGCTTTTCCGACTGGCCACCCAGTCCCAACAGACGATTCGCGTGAGCCATGCGAAGACTCCGGTGAACAGGAAGAACCAGTGATAGCTCGTGACGGGAACGCTATTGAGATATGGCAGCGTCGTGGGGTCGCTCGTATCCCAGATCCACCAGCCCAACATCGGACCGAGGTTGTCGAAGATCGAGTACGCGACTCCTCCGAAGAACCCAACCGATATCGCCTCGACCAGCGGTGAGAACTCGTACCGCCGAATCGTCATGTAGAGGTGGTAGAGCAACGCGGGGTAGAGCAGCACGATGTAGAGCGGAAGCCGATTGTAGAGGAACATGACGGAGAACTCGCCATGCCAGAAGTTCTCGACGGTGTAGTAGGAGCTGATGTCCATCAGCAGGCCGTAGAGGAGACAGGCCAGCAGCGTAAGTGGGGCAGACGGGGTGCCACTTTGCCGCGCGTGCCGAAACGCGTGCACGACCGTCGTCACAAATCCACTCAGAACGATCAGCTCGATCACCAGGAAGCTCGAATCGAGGAGCGCGCTCGGGGCATTGACGAAAACCAAGGCCTCGAGCGCCTCGGAGTTCCTCATCGCGTAGGAGATGTGCGAATCCATCCGGGGATGAGTATCACGAGCCGATGCGGTTGCGGAGCGCGTTTCGGGCGAAGCTGTAGCCGTGGAAGAGTCCCCGATGCTGCTCTTGTCCTGGACCGCGCTACACTCCGCGTCATGCGGGAGCAAAAGTTTGCAGAGATCACGGTTCGGCTGACTGGAGGCGAGGATCGCGAGGGCGGCGGTGATGGTCCCCTCGTCGTCTTGATGCATGGCTTCGGCGCGCCGGGGACCGACTTGGTGGGGCTGTGGCGGGTTCTCGATGTCCCGCGCGGCGTGCGCTTCGCGTTTCCGGAGGCGCCAAACGAGATCCCCGGAATGCCGGGCGCAAGGGCCTGGTGGAATCTCGACTTAGCGCGCGCCGAACGGGCGATGGCCGAGGGACCGAGGAGTTATGCGGGGGAGATCCCGCCCGGGATGGAGGAGGCGACCGGTCGAGTCGTAGAGATGATCGAAGCCATGCAAGGTGAGCTCAGTGTTCCGAACGAGCGTCTGATCGTCGGAGGGTTCTCGCAGGGTTCCATGGCGGCTTGCAACGCAGTTTTCACCAGAGATGTCGCCCCTGCAGGTTTGGTGATTCTCTCGGGGACGCCGGTGAACCTCGAAGCTTGGAGAGCCGGTATGGCGCCCCGAACCGGGCTGCCCGTGTTCCAGAGCCATGGCCAGCAGGATGAGCTTCTTTCGTTCGAGGCAGCCGAAGAGCTCCACAAGACGATGCACGACGCTGGCCTCGCGACGCAGTGGGTTCCGTTTCGGGGCGGCCACGAGCTCCCGATGCCGGTGCTCGCGGGGCTGAGTCGGTTCTTGTCGGATCTCGAACCCGCAATTTGACGCGGGGTGACGCCGCCGGTACCCAGATAGTGTGAGGACTTTCTCTATCTACCTGCTGATTTGTTCGTTCGCGGCGCTCGGACTCGCTTGCTCGAAGAAGAGCGAACCCGCCACCGAGTACACCGAGGTGTCGGTTCCGTCAGAGGCTCCGCCCCCGGCCCCGTCTGACGACCGCCCGCAACCCGAGGTCGACGCCGACCCTGGCCTCGGAGTGAACGAGAGGACGCCTCAGGCCTTCGCTCCGTCGGAGGCTCCGCCACCGATGCCGACCGACCATCGCGTGCGACTTGGGATCGACGGCGATCCTGGGTTTGAGCAAGACGAGCTGACCCCGGAAGAGCTCGCGGCGGCGAGAGCGGCCGGGGAACGATCGCCGGGCCCCTCGTACGGAGCCGAACCGAGCGGAGCGGAATCGAGCGAGCCTTCCGACAGAGAGCAGACGGGTGATGTCGCCTACGAAGACGACGCAGTCGACACCGTCTACGTGGGAGGCCGACGCGACCCGGTGCGTCGAAAGCGCGCTCGGGAGCATTCACCTGCCGCGCCCGAGCCTTCTCGGGTTGATCGCGCGCCCGAACCTGCTCCAGTGGATCGACCACATGAGCCCGCGCACGCGAACCCGCCCCACGCTGGGCCGCACCGCTAGCGAGCTTGTAACACCCAACCACGGGGAGGCACTTGGACACCCGTACCGCCGCGTTCTTCGATCTCGATCGTACGCTGCTCGACATGAACAGCTCGACGCTGTGGGCCAAGCACGAGCTGCGTGGCGGGAGCATCTCCTTTCGGCAGTTCGGGCGCGTCGTCGTCTGGAATCTGCTCTACCATTTGTCGCTCATCGACATTGAAACCGCGTTCCAGGAAGCAGTCGGCCACTATCGTGGGCGCTCTTATGAGGGACTCGAGCAAGAGACGCGCGAGTGGTTTGCCAAGGACGTGGCCCATCATCTTCGGGCCGGCGCAGGCAGGGCGATCCGGGAGCATCGCGAGCGAGATCATCAGCTGGTCCTCTTGACGAGCGCGTCGGCGTTTGCCGCGCGCGCAGCCCGAGACACGTGGAAGCTCGACGACTTCCTATCCAACGACTTCCCCGCGGATGACCAAGGCAATCTCGTTGGGACGTTCGTGCACCCGCTTTGCTACGGCGCTGGCAAAGTCGAGCGCGCCCGGGCCTGGGCGACCGAGCGCGGGGTCGATCTTAGCGAGTGCTACTTCTACACCGATTCGTACACCGATGCGCCAATGCTGAGAGCGGTCGGCCATCCTCGCGTGGTTAGCCCCGATCCGAGACTCAAGCGCGCGGCCCGGCAAGGAAGCTGGCCCATCCTGCAATGGTGAGCGCAACGGCGTTGGAGCTTCATGGTACGACCCGGCCATGTCCTACGTGGAGACCGAGGAGCAGCGGATGCTGCGCAAGCAGGTGGGCGACATTGGGCGGAAGTACGGTCGCGAGTACTACAATGAGAAGGCTCGCAACGGTTTGTCGCCGGACGAGCTCTGGGACGAGGTAGCCAAGCAGGGCTTTATCGGCGTCAACACGCCCGAGGAGTACGGCGGGGGCGGCCTCGGGATCTACGAGCTGGCGCGCACCCTACGCATCGCGCCGGTCAGTCGCGAGATGATCCTCAACTTCATCGCCCAGCACTCGCTCGAGTTGCCGAAGTCCTACTGAGTTCGCAGAGGGCTCGGCCCAGCACATGTCAGTGCCTGTTGAGCAGCCCCTGAAGGCGGGAGAGGATCGGGTAGGGGTGCTCCTTGGCGAGGTCGTCCAACGCGCTCTGCATCACAGAGACGATTTCCTCGTAGCACTGCTCAAGCACTTCCGGGTCCTCCGCGTCTTCTGGGCCCAAGTGGCTCCAGTCCATCGGTTCGCAAACCTGCATCGTCACCTTGGCGGGAATCGGCAGTGAAGGGATCGGGCCCAGCACCACGCCCCAGGGCAGAGTGAAGGTCAGTGGCATGCTGTACGTTCGATACTTGTGTAGCCCGAGCACCTTCGCGATGCGGCGTCCACGTGTGAGCACGATGCTCGATTCGTGACCCCCGTGCCCCACCACGGGAATCACCTGAACCCCTTTTCGCAACGCGAGCTCGATGAAGCCTTTGTTGCCAGCGAGTTCGATGCGATTGCGCTCGGTCCACGGACGCGAGATGTCCTCGAGGCCTCCCGGGTAGACCAGCACCGCGGCGCCACGGTCGAGGGCAGCATCTGCGTTGCGGTGACTGGCAGGCACTTGGGCGAGGCGTCGGAAGAAATCGCGGACGCGAGGGATGGCGAAGATCACGTCGAAGCTCAGAACCACCAACGGGTTCTCGACTCCGTTCTTGCCATACCAGGCCGCCATCAGCGCGGGCGTGTCGGGGTCCGAGTTGGGGCCGGAATGGTTGCCGACTAGCAGAACCGGGCCGGAGTCAGGAAAGCGCTCGACTCCACGCACCTCGGAGTCGAAGTACCGACCGTAGATCTTCATCAGCGGCACGATCTTGGAGAGAAACTCCGGATCGTGCAGAAACTCTACCGCTTCTTGCGCCGCTTCCATCGCTTACGCGGTAGCACACCCGCTTCTTGGAATCCCTCGAGCGACCGGCGAAAAGCTTGCGCGCGCCGGTTCTGAACGATGTGCCCACCGGGGAACTTCACCAGCTCGGTGCCGAAATGCTCGGCGAGACGCATGCCGTGTTTCACCGTGGCGAGGCGATCGAACTCGCCTGAAATGATCGAAACGCGCTTTGGCTCGAGCTTGGGCATGCGGCAGACCGGCGTGATGGGAACGAGCTGTTCGCGGTAGCCTTCGTAGAGCGTCCTCTGGAGGTCGCCGGAGCCGGGAACCAAATCGTTGTCGTTCATGACGTCGGGGATACTTGCGATCGGAATGTAGGACAGCACGAAGTCTACATCAGAGGTGACCGTTGCAAGCAGCGAGGCCGTGTAGCCGCCCAGGCTCATGCCGACGACGCCGACGTGGCTTGCGCCCGCCTCGCGCATCGCGCGAATCGCCGTCTGCAAATCCCAGATCGCCTGCCGGAAACCTTCGATGGTGAAGGCGGTATCCTGCTGTGGCCACTCGGGTGGGAACGCGTGCCCGCGCGGCCCGTGGAAAGGAAGGGCAAACAAGGAGACGCCGATCCCCTGGCGGTTGAACTCCCGAATCGGCCAGGCCACCCGCTCCATGAGGTGGTGGCCTGACGAAAACCCGTTGACGAGGATCGCCATCGGCTTGCCCTTGATCCGGAGGTTGAGCGTTCGAAGCAGCGCGGTTTGATTGTCCCGGTGGCTTCGGTATTCGTGCTCGATGTCCTTGAAAATCAGCGGGTGGATGCTCTGCCAGCTCCACTCGGCAAACCCGACACGATGAGGCGCGAGCCAGCGCTTCTGGACGTCGATCCGACCTGGCGCGGGAAACAAGGACGCGGGGTTGCTGCGGTACGTGCGGTAGTCGTCGGTCGAAGCAAACGCCGTTAGATCGTGCAGGAGCTCCGGCGGCTCTTTGAGATCGGCCGGCTGGAGTTTTGCGATCTGGGAGACCAGGAAGCCGTCTGCTTTGTAGGCGAGCTTCTGAACCAGCCCATGTGGTCTCGCAGTAGCGACCAGCTCGTCGCCGCCACTCTTGAGCGCGATCCCGCTTGCCCTACTGGCATTGTCGGTATCCCAGGCTTGGTGCGCTTCACTTGCCACGATGGTTTATGCGTATATCGGAACCGAGCGTTCAGTGCAATTGTTGTCGCCAATACTCGAGCAGCTTCGGGCGCAAGATCTGCGCCCAGCGCGCATAGCCCTTCTTGTTCAAATGTACGCGATCGAACCGAAACAGCGATCGGTCCGGTTCACCGCTAGGAGTCTCGAGTGCAGCGTTTCCGTTGATGAGATCCAACCAGGGCTTGTCTTCGGCGGTCTCGCGAACGTACTCGTTGACCGAGTTGATCTGCTCTGCTCTGCGCGCGTTGAGCGGCGAGGGAAAAGTCGCCAAGACGACGATGCGCGCGTCCGGAAGGCGATCGTGTAGCCGGGTCAAGAGCGTATCGTAGAGCGCCTGCATCTGCTCCACGCTCTTCGGTTGGTTCCCTCCGAAGTCGAGCAGATCGTTGCTGCCGATGTAGAGGACCACGAGGACGGGGTCGTGCGGCGTGATGAGACGGTCCATGTAGTGAATGACGTCATTGACTTTCGCACCGCCAAAACCGCGTTGAACCGTCGGGAGGGGAGCCATGTCTTTGGTCAGCGCTCCCCAGAGCCGAATCGTCGAGCTCCCCGCGAATACTACGCTGCCCTTAGGTGCAGGTCGCTTGTTCTCCGTCCTTTCAAAGGCTCGGATCTGATTCTCCCACACGAGCGGGTCCTCGCTGATCGTTCGCCGAACCTCATCTAAGATCTTCAGCCCCACAACCACCGGCCCCACAACCGGCACCGCAAACACAGCAGCCCATTTCCACATCCCCCGACCCTGCCCCGCCCCCCCCCCAACCGCAAACCGCGAATTTGCAAAGCCGCGGAACCGCAGCCCGCCGAACCGCTGACCGCAGAACCGCGAACCGCGAACCGCAAACCGTCGAGCCCGCAGGCCCGCGCCCCGCAAGCCGTGCTCGGCGGTCACTGGCTTAGCGGCTTAGCGGTTCTGCGAAGGCGCGGGCGCCTTACTCGGCGACCTCGGCCATGAGGCGAGCGATGATGTAGGGATCGATGTTTGCACAGGGGCGGCGATCCTCGAGGTAGCCCTTGCCGTCGAGGTCGGTGGCCATCGGGATACGGACCGAGGCGCCGCGATCGGACACGCCCCAGGTGTAGTCCCTGAAGGAGGCGGTTTCGTGAGCTCCGGTAAGACGATCCTCGAGGCCGGCGCCGTAGTGCTTCAAATGAAGCGAGATGCGGTCCGGCGACCCGAGCTTCTCGCAGTACTCGTGAATGATCTTCAAGCCGCCGTCTTCACGCATGGCCTTGGTGCTGAAGTTGGTGTGACAGCCGGCGCCGTTCCAGTCGCCCTGGGCGGGCTTGGCGTCGTAGGAGATGTCGACGCCGTACGTCTCGGCGATGCGGCCAAGGAGGTAGCGCGCCATGTACATGTGGTCGCCCACCTCGGTGATCCCGCAAGGTCCGATCTGGAACTCCCACTGGCCAGGCATGACCTCGGCGTTGATGCCCGACATCTTGATGCCGGCCTTGACGCACGCGTCCATGTGTTCTTCGACGATCTCGCGGCCGAACACGTACTCGGCGCCGACGCCGCAGTAGTACGGACCTTGTGGGCCGGGGAAGCCACCCTCGGGGAAGCCGAGCGGGTAGCCGTCCTTCATCATCGTGTACTCCTGCTCCATGCCGTACCAGCATTCGAGCGAGGACTTGGTGCGCTCGTCGATCTCGGTCGCTGCGCGGCGGGTGTTGGTCGGGTGCGGCGTTCCGCCGTGAGTCACGACCTCACAAAGGACGAGGAGGTTGTCGCCGCCACGAAGCGGATCGCGACACGCGAAAACTGGGAACAACTGGCAGTCGGAATCGTCGCCGGTGGCCTGGTTGGTGCTCGAGCCGTCGAAGCCCCAGCTCGGGAGCGCGGCAACTCCGGTGAGTGCGCCGAGGACTTTCTCGACGAGGTTCGCCTCGAGCATCCGCGTCTTCGAGCGAAGAAGCGGCGTCGGCTCGGTGCCGTCGATCCAGATGTATTCTGCCTTGATGATGCTCATCGTAACTACTCCTAAAGATGTTCTCGTCGCCGGGGCACCAGCGAACGGGTCCGGGGGTGTACCACAGGGGTTGGCCCCTCGGTCGGTGATTCACCGTGCCCAAGAGCGCGTTGCCGATCTGTGGCTCGCCGTTGTTTCCAGAAAGTTTCCGAGCCCTTTCCTACTTGAAAAAACCGGCTCGAAGGGTGCTGGAAGCCGCAAGGACTGGCCTCCCCCGGGTGGACCCCAGCGGATTTTCTGGCATTTTCGTGAGTCTGGCGGACGATGGGCCCCGGGACAGGCGGTTGATGCCTTGTAACCTGTCTAAATTACAAGAGAATTACCTTCTACCACGAGCAAGATGCGCTTGCGTGACGTACAGAGTGATTGTAGAATATCAGCATAGTTGACTTTTCAATGTACTGGAGTGTTCGTCATGCGTAGTGCGCTTTCGATTGTGTTCGTGGGCTTGAGCAGTTTGGTGCTTGTCGCCTGCGGCGATAGTGGTGCGGGGGATAGCCGGGGAACCGGTGGCAGTGGCGGGGTCACGCTCGACTGCACGACGTTGACCAATCCGCCGCCCGATTGTCAGAAGTCCTGCACGTCGGACTCGCAATGCGAGGCCAGCTTCTGCTCGAACGGCGTCTGTCTTGCTCAATGCACCGCAGACGAAGG
>CAXMRN010000122.1:0-4661 GCA_964195565.1 uncultured Polyangiaceae bacterium
GATAATCATGCCCCCAGGTTCCCTGCACAAACATCTTGTTCTCGAACATCACCTTGTCGATGCCGTTGAGGGGCATCTTCGGCCACTGCTCAACTTCTTTCTTCGTATACATATGAGTCGAGTAGAAGACGGGAATTCCGAGCTCCTTAGCGAGCGCCTTCAGCTCCTTCTCTTTTTCGACCACTTTGTTCCTGATCACCGTCGGGCCGACCAATCCCCAAGCAGGACTCTTCTCTGACAAGAAGTCGTTTTGAGGATCCGTCACGAACATCGCAGTCTTCGCGAGGTCCAGCTTCACCGTTTCTCTCGGCATGAATTCTTGCTTGTAGACGTAGTCATCAGAATCAGCCGCAGCCGCAGCCGTATTCTCGGTTGCCGTCACGCCAACGAGGGCGATCAGCAGCACAGTCATGAGTGAACGAGCATGTGAGGTCATGAGGTTGTTCCTTATACTCCTTGTTGAAATCGAAGTTCTTGTTGCCCTGGACGTGGGCCCGTTCTGACACTGAGGCGATAAGGCCGGTTGCGCGCGCTCAACCCTCTCGATTTACGTCGAGCCGTAGTCGGCCGGTGCCGGGGTTGCGCGGCGACTTTTCGATCCAGCATTGGACAATGCCTGGAGTACTCGAAGCGGGTAGCAGCGCGCTCACTATAGGCTTGGGAAACCCACATGCAAGGGCGGGTTGGACGACTCAAAAGCCGCTCTCGCTTCGGGTGCTCCCGCGCTTGTCAACCAACCGTCGATTCGAATCGTCGTCATGGTCTGCCCATTTTGGGTGGTGGTTTGGAGGGTCCAGCGCATCTCCAGTTCGTGCGCCGCACGAGCGGGCGCGGTCAGTCAGCCCAGCTTGATTTACCGCGCGGTCGGCATGCCTACCGGGCGGGGATTTCGTAGACTTCATCCTTCCGCGCTGGAACGCTGCGCCAGGAAGAGCGAGGACAACACCGGTGAGGACGAGATTGGGTTCGCGACGTTGCGGAGGGCTGGCACTCTTCCTCACGCTAGTGACCGCTCCGATGGTGACACTTGCCGCCCCTGGTGATGCCGCGCCCACCCCTCCCCCAGTGAGCGGCCGGCGGCTCTCGGACCGGGAGAGCCTCCTTCCGGCCGATGTACTCGCGCGCGTCGAACTCGTACGCTCCAATGTGGAGCTACTGAGGCGATTCATGGGAAAGCCGGAGGCACCGGCCGCTCTGCTGCGAGTCGAGGGCGCGCAGTCTCACGAATGCGAATCGCAAGCGCGGAACCTTCAGGTGCGCGCCAATCGTCTCGCTTTCGAGCAGGTCCGCGTCACGCGTAGGGAGCCCGTTTCCAGGCCCGGCGCGACGGCGCCTGCGGACATGTTCGAAGAAGTTGATGATGCACTCGAGGCCGTGCTGTTGGTGAAACAGGACTTCGGCATCGGGACGGCGGTGGCCGAAGAGCCGCGCGCGGAGACGACGACGGCCAGCGAGGTTTTTAACTCGATCGTTTCTGCAGGCAATGAAATCAACAACCTTCTTCGGGAGGGGACGTCTCCTACCGACGTCTTCCAACTGGTCACGTCGGCGGTCCACATTGCGACCACCCTTCATACCGCCGTCCCGAACGGCCCCGACCTTCCGCCCGAACCGGCCTTCGAACCCAACAAGACTCCTGAAGAGGTATACCTCCTTCTGCAGGACTGCCTCGTATTAGTCCGTGAGCTCAATCGCGTGGACGGTGAGGAGATGCTCGAATTCGAGGTGAGCCGCGAGATCGTGGCCGAGGCCACCCCGAACGACTCGGGAGATCTGGCTGCGTTGATCGTCGAGGAACTCGCGACGCTGCACTCCCGCTCGGCGAACGCGAGGAAGCCAGCGCGTGCACACTACGCAGGGGAGCGCTTTCCAGCGCACTCGTACCGGCGGGCGAGCTTCTTGAAGATGATTCTCGCGGACCTGGTGGCAGCCAGCCCGGACGCGATGACCAAATCGCTGGATGGTGAGTGAAGCGGCGTGGCGAATTTCGGAAGTAGCGCGTCCGGGATCCGCCGCATCGGAGCGAGCGCCAGCAGTCGGCTCACCGAGGGGCTGCTTTCCTCGAGCGGCAGGGTCGCCACGATCACCTTGGTGGCTGCGCTCCTTACCCTCGCCTTCGTAATCTGGTTCCGAGTGGAGCTGGCCTACCAAAGCGAAGTGGGAACGCCGGAAGTACTGGCAGCCGCCGAACTCGACGCGTCGATCAATGCATCATTGGCAGCGCTGCATAGCTGGGTCGCCTACGGGGATCCGGATTCGGTCGTCGATCGAGCCGCCCTGTGGATGGACTCGATCGAGCCGACGCTTGCGCGCCTGCAAGATCTTGCGATCCGGTCGGACCAGCCGGAGACCGTCGCGGACGTTGCCAAGATCCGCAGTCAGCTGAAGGACCTCAAGCGCATCCAGTGGACCATCGAAGTCGTTGCGCGCACCCCGGGCAACCAGCCTGCGGCAGCCGCGTACTCACTCCGACTCGCCAAACTACGCCGGAACATCTTTCGCGGAACCGGGCAAGCGTTCGAGCAGTTTGCCGAGCCCGGCGCCCATGAACACAGTCTCGCCTTCCTCGCTCAGCTCGGTCGGTTCCGCTCCGCCTTTAGCGAAGGCGACATCGCCCTCAACCGACTCATCGGTGACTACAGCCAGGCGCGAGAGACGGAGGTGAGCGAGCGCCTGATGCGGGCTCGCGAGATCATGACGGATATTGAGCGTGAGTCCCTCGGGCTGCGCTCTATCGAGCTCCGGCAGCTCCTCGAGTTCATTTCCGAGGAGTTCCGAGCCTACGAGCTTCAGGTTCCGGAGCTCGTCGAACTGCGGCGGTCGAAATCCTGGAACGTCGCCGAGTACCTGTTCATGCAAGAGGCACTGCCCCTCGTTGAGAGTGCGCGTGCCGCTTTCGGAGAGCTAGCCGCCGGGGTGGCCCGATCGGCGGCCGAGGACGTGCGCGCCCTCACCCACGCAAGCTACGTCGTCATTGCCATGGTGTTTCTCGTAGGCGTTCTGTCAGCCGGGTCCCTCCTCGTATCGTATCGGCTGCGCCAGCAGGTCCATCACGTCATGGCCAAGGCGAAGACACTTGGCCAGTACGTGATCGAGAAGCGCGTCGGCGGCGGCGCCATGGGGGAGGTCTACCTGGCTCAACACGCGATGCTGCGCCGCCCCACCGCTCTGAAGCTGATGCGTCCCGAGAACGCGGGGAACCCGCGCGCGCAGCAGCGTTTCCGCCAGGAGGTCCAGCTCACCTGTCAGCTCACCCACCCTAACACGATTCAGATCTTCGACTATGGCCGCATGCCCGAGGGCTTCTTCTACTACGCCATGGAGTACCTGGAGGGTTTCACGCTCGAGGCACTGGTCTCCCTGGTTGGCCCAGTCGCGCCGGCTCGCGTCGCACACATCCTGGTCCAGGCCTGTGGCTCCCTGCATGAAGCCCACCAAGCGGGCCTGCTGCATCGGGACATCAAGCCGACCAATATCATGCTGACGTGTCAGGGCGACGTTCCGGATACCGTAAAGGTTCTCGACTTCGGACTCGTCAAGGAGTTCTCGGGGGGTGCGGACGACAATAATGAGAATGACGTAATCGCAGGTACACCCATGTACCTCGCACCGGAATCCATCCTTTCCTCGGATACGGCGACGCCGCGCGCGGACCTCTACGCCCTCGGCGCCGTCGGATACCTGTTGCTGACGGGGACACCGATATTCCCGAGCGACAGCATCATGGATGTATTCGCGCGTCACGTCGAAGAGGACCCCGAGTTCCCGTCAGAACGGCTTGGGCGCAGCCTTCCGGAGGACCTCGAGTGTGTGATCATGGCATGCCTCGCGAAGGACCCGAGCGAGCGTCCACCGAGCGCGAAGATCCTGGCCGAAATGCTAGGTGCTTGTGACTGCGGATCATGGTCGACCGACGACGCCAGACTCTGGTGGGACGAGTACGGGGAGGCGGCGCGGAATGAGTCCGAAGCCGAGGACCCTCAGAGATCGCTGCCACCTACTGAGATCGAAGTCGTCATCGATACGACGCGGTCATGACCCCCGAGTCCCAGACCTCCGCTTCGACGCGACATGCGACATGGGCAGCGATGTTCGTCGCGACGATCATGATCAGCCAAGCCGTCGCAGGCCGAGCCCTTCGCGATGGATTCTTTCTCTCTCATTTCGAGGCGAGCGCTCTGCCAGCGGTGATGATCGGCGCCTCGCTCCTCACTGTGGCTTTCGTGCTTGGAAGTGCCGGGTTGTTCCGCCGTGTGGCGCCCTCCCGCAGCCTGCCGCTGATGTTCGCGGGAAACGGAGCCGTCTTCGTCCTGGTATGGGCGCTCAGCTCGGATTTTCCTCGTGCGGCGGCAGCGCTTCTCTACCTCCATATCTCAAGCGTCGGCTCCGTCGTCATCTCCGGCTTCTGGTCGGTGGTGAACGAGCGCTTCGATCCCCATGCTGCCAAGCAGGTCATCGGACAGATCGGAGGCGGGGCCACCCTGGGCGGAGTCCTGGGTGGTTTGGCGGCCTGGGGCGGGGCCGTCCTATTCGAGATCCCAACGATGATCTTGATCCTGTCCGGAGTCAATGCGCTGTGTGCCATCGCGGCGCGCCAGATCGGAGGGCCAACCCACGGCCATGAAGTGGAGGAAGGTTCTGGTATCTCGGTATTCGAGATC
>CAXMRN010000123.1:0-9561 GCA_964195565.1 uncultured Polyangiaceae bacterium
GCCGTTCAGGAATACCTGCAAATTGCAGGCTCGCGTTGACAGCGAGGCCGAGTTCTATAGAGTGCCGCGGCGATGTCTAGCAGGACTCATGGCAACCCTTTCACCGCGATTCTGAGCGGGCTGCTCGATCAACGAAGCAAAGATCCCAAGGTCGCACCGGTACCGCACGGCGTCCGTCTCGACGGACGAACTTGCCTGGTGACCGGCGCGAACAGCGGGCTCGGAAAGGCCATCGCGATTCGACTCGCCAACCGTGGCGCGCACGTGATCATGGCGTGCAGAAGTGGGATCCCCGAGGCCGGACAAGATGTTCGCGCGGCGAGCGGAAGCGATAAGGTCGAGATGATCCAGGTCGACCTGAGCGACTTCGACTCGATAGCCGTGTTCTGCGACGAGCTGCGTGATCGAAACGTTACACTTGATGCCGCAGTGTTCAATGCAGGTGTCGTTCCCGTGACTTCTCGGATGAGCAAACACGGCCTCGAGTTGATGTTCTCGGTGAACTTTCTAGCGAAGTTCGTCGTGCTCAATCGGTTGCTCCACGATGGGGTCATCCCGAACGCCGCGTACGGTCAGAACTCCCGTGCCGAGGATCCGCCGCGGGTGATTTTCGTTTCATCGGAGACCCACCGAAGCTCGATCCCGATCGATTTCGATAGGTTCGGCGAGCCAGCCGAGTACGGCGTAGCGGACGGGGTGAAGTACTACGGCCTCAGCAAGCTGCATCTCACGACGTACTTCCAGGAGTTGTCGAGGCGCCTCAACCCGGGCGGCAATGGCGGCAACCCCGACGTCTGCGTGCACGCGCTTTGTCCTGGCGCGATCAACTCCAACATGGCGCGAGAAGCACCGACATGGCTAAAGCCGATCCTCAAGCTGGTGATGGCCCTGTTCTTCCAGAGCCCGGAGAAGGCGTCGATCCCTGTCGACTACCTGGTGGCGTCGGACGAGATGGGCGCCACAACCGGCGAATACATGCATATGCTCCGCCCCAAGCCGTCCTCGGAGCCCTCGATGGATCCGGACAAGGGCGCTCTGCTGTGGAGCAAGACCGAGGAGCTTCTTCGCGAGCACGACGTGATCTAGGACAACCGTATGACTGACGAGCTGACCAAGGAAGAAAGAGACATCGTGGACGGGGCCGTTTGGAACCAGTTCTGCGACACGCTGAAGATGGCCGGCAACGTGGTGCTCGGACCGAACACGCCGAGCGACCCGATGAACCGAATGGAAGGCTTTCGGTACTTGAGCCGGATTACGCGTGCGGCGCTGCAAACCTTCGTCGAGCACAACGACCCGCTTGCGCCGGTGCTGCAGCGGGTGGTGCACGAGACGGCGAAGATGGGCGCCGACCATCCGGACAACTACTACCAGAACGCGGCGATCAGCGGGGAGCACGAGTACCGCATCAGTGGGAAGCGCGGGTCGGTCCACTACCTCGGGTTCTTTACGCAGATGGGCAACTACGGCCAGGGCCGCGGTATGCCGCCGACCGGTTACCTCGAGGCGTCGTCACTGGAAATCGACCCCGACGGGAGCTTCGAGATCATTCTCGGCACCGAAGAGAAGCCTGGCAACTGGCTGCCCATGGAGACGGAAACCGGCACGCTCATCGTCCGCCAGACGTTCTTGGACCGCGAAAACGAAACGGCCGCCGATCTTCGGATCGAGCGAATCGGTGGGGATGGGCAACCGTCGCCCTTCGATCCCGTGAAGTGCGCGGAGGGTCTCACGACGTCCGCCGGACTCGTCGCGGGTGCAGCGATGATGTTTGCGAGCTGGGCGGAGAACTTCAAGAAGAGCACGAACGAGCTTCCCCGGATGCCGCAAGAGGTGTCGAACCAAGCAGGGGGCGTGCCCGATATCGCCTACTATCACAGCTACTGGAAGCTTGCGCCGGATGAGGCGCTCGTCATCGAGGCGACGCCTCCTGAGTGCGAGCATTGGAATTTCCAGCTCAACAACTACTGGATGGAATCGCTCGACTATCGTTACTACCCAATCCACGTGAACAAGCACACGGCGAAGTATCGGCCTGATGGGTCCGTGCAAGTCGTGGTGGCCGCGGAGAACAAGGGTTTCGACAACTGGATCGATACCGTCGGCCACGAAGAGGGCACCATGCTGTGGCGATGGGTGCGCGCGACCGAGCACCCTCAGCCACAGACGCGAGTGGTGAAGCTCTCCGAACTCTGAGGCCGCCGATGTCGCCGAGCGAAATCACCAGTGCCTTCGACCGACCGTATCGACCGACCGCGATCGCGATCGCGAACAGAGTAGGGCGGCTCCTGGCTGGCATCGGAATCGGTGGAAAGCCCATCACGGTGGATGGCGTCATGTCGGATGCGCGTCGCAAGACGGGCCTGAGTGATTTCGGTGACGAGGGCTTCGTTCGGGCGCTCGAGGTGCTGACTGACTCGATCAATCGAGAGGCGGCGCTGAATCCCATCGGTCACATGATCATCCGTGGCAGGATCGTCGGCGTCTTGGCGAACAAGCTCGTCGCTCAAGACAACATCAAGCGGCATCCGGAGATCCTCGACATTCCGGTCGAGGCGCCCATCGTGGTGGCCGGTTTGGCTCGCACTGGGACGACGATGCTGCATCGCTTGATTGCGCAGGACCCAGGGATGCGTTCGCTGGCTTCGTGGGAAGCGATCAATCCCGCACCGGCGAAGCACAAAGCTGGGCAGAAAAAAGACCCCCGGTTCGCACAGGCCGCGGCCGCCGCAAAGGGTCTCAAGTACATGTCGCCCGGCTTCTTCGCGATCCACCCGGCCGAACCGGATGCACCCGAGGAAGAAGTGATCCTCCTCGAGCAGGCGTTCCTGACCACGACGCCCGAAGCGATGATGAACGTGCCGACGTACTCCAAGTGGTTGGAGATGCAGGACCACGTACCCGCCTACAGGGCATTGAAGCGGATGATGCAATACCTGCAGTGGCAGCGACCTGGTATCGGCAAGGACGTGCGCTGGGTGCTCAAAACGCCGCACCATCAGGAGTACTTCGACCCGCTGCTCGAAGTGTTCCCCAATGCGACGATAGTACACACCCATCGAGACCCGCTGAAGACGAGTCCGTCGCTTTTCAGCATGCTCACCCACCTGCAGATGATCTTCAGCGACGACGTGGACCCCAACCGCGTAGCGAGCCACTGGCTGGGCAAGATCGAGAACATGGCGCGCCGCACGTTGGCGACCCGGGAGAGAGTCCACGACAAGGGCTTCGTCGACGTTTCATACTACGACCTGATCAAGGACCCGATCCGAGAGGTCGAACGCATCTACGAAGCCGCCGGAACCCCTCTCACTCCCGAGGCGCGGGAGGCGATGGAGTCCGCCCGCAAGGTCAACAAGCAACACAAATACGGCCGTCACAAATACTCCCTCGCCGACTTCGGCATGACCAAAGACGACGTAGAATCCCGCATCGCCGCCTACCGCACCCGCTTCAACGTCCCCCACGAATAAAAGGCGACAGTCCCCTTTTTCAAAGGGCTAACTGAGGCGACGAAACGCGGACCGTCGAAAAAAGGGGTCCGTCCCCTTTTTGCAGGGGTTAGTATCCGGCGCGATGAGTTGCTTGTCGGCCGTGACCTCCGAGCTGAGCGCTGTTCCGTTTTGGCAGCGGATGGTGTCGCTGTTCGGTCTGTTCGCGATGGTCGGGATCGCGTGGCTACTTTCCACGCGCCGCGATCGGGTGCCGTGGCGGGTCATCGCGTGGGGGATCGGGCTGCAGGTGTCTTTCGGCGTCTTGGTGATGAAGACCGATGTTGGCGTGCGGCTGTTCTCCGTCCTGAACGACGTGATGATCGCGCTGCTGGGGTTCACCGCGCAGGGCACCGAGTTCATCTTCGGTGATTTTGCGTCAGAGAAGTTCACCATCGCGCTCAATGTGCTTCCTACGATTGTCTTCTTCTCCTCGCTGATGACGATCCTCTACCACCTCGGCATCATGCAGCGTCTCGTGGGTGCGTTCGCCTGGGTCATGAGGCGAACCATGCGAACCTCGGGCCCAGAGACCCTGTCGGCGGCGGCCAACTCGTTTGTTGGACAGACAGAGGCGCCTCTCATGATTGCGCCGTTCATAGACCGGATGACGATGTCGGAGCTGATGGCGGTGATGACTGCCGGCTTTGCGACGGTGGCAGGCGGCGTACTCGCCGCCTACGTCGGCCTCCTCAAGGACGTGTTCCCTGGAATTGCCGGCCACCTGATCGCGGCAAGCGTCATGAGTGCACCCGCCGCACTCGTGATCGCCAAGGTCATGTGGCCCGAGACCGAACGCCCCGGCACGGCGGATGAGGTGACTCCGGTAATCGAGACGCCCGACGTCAACGTGATCGATGCCGCGGCGCGGGGTGCTGTCGACGGTTTGAAACTCGCCCTGAACGTCGGAGCCATGTTGCTCGTCTTCGTTGCTTTGATCGCCCTCGCCAACGCGCTGCTCGGCTTACCATTCGACCTTTACAACGCCGGAATGGGGCTGGAAGGCACAGCGGCGGTGGAACCGCTCACCCTCCAACAGATTCTGGGTTGGATCTTCTGGCCCTTCGCTTTTCTCGTGGGCGTACCGATCTCCGAGTGCGCTGCGGTCGGGACCCTGCTCGGTGAAAAGCTCGTTCTGACCGAGTTCATTGCGTACCTCCACCTCTACGAGTCGCTGTCGACCGGTGTCGCGCAGTTGTCTCCTCGGACGGTCGTGATCGCGAGTTACGCTCTGTGCGGATTCGCGAACTTTGCCTCGATCGGAGTCCAGCTGGGCGGCATCGGGGGGATCGCTCCCGGCCGTCGACACGATCTCGCACGCCTCGGGCTGAGGGCGATGTTCGGCGGTATGCTGGCATCGCTGATGACGGCTGCGGTCGCGGGAATGCTGTTCTAAGTCTCCGCATTCCATCGGGCGCGACAATTTGCCACCTTACGCCGCATCAGCATCGCGCCTAAGTGGTTGCTGATGCGTATCGTCGTCGTATCCACACTCATGTTTGCGCTCGGTTGCGCTTCGGTCTCGGCTGAAGACGTTCCGAACGAGAGTCGCCGGGTGCAAACCATCGTCCGCAACACCGCGAGTCCCTTCTGCCCCGGCAAGACCCTCGATTCATGTCCTAGCCCGAAGGCCGGAGCGTGGCGGCGCGACATCCGTCAATGGGTCGACGACGGCGCAACTGAGCCCGAGATCCGCGACCGGCTGCAAGCGAGAGTGCCCGGATTCGAATTGAGCATCCCGGAGGTGAAGTCGGGATGGGTGATTCCGGTCGCGGCCGCGACGCTTTCGACGCTGTGGCTGATCGCGATGGCGCGCCGGTTCAGACGACGACAAGCGCGGACGCCCCGAATCGAAGTGCCGGCGCAACTGCGCGCGCTCGACGCCCGCCTCGACGAAGAGCTAAGCCGCTACGACTAGCCGTGGCTCGAAGGCACAGGCGGAAGCCCGGCGAATTAACCCTTTGAAAAAGGGGACCGTCCCCTTTTATTGGGTGCAGATTACTGAGGAGCCGTGGCCGAAGAGGCCCTGGTTTACTGTGACGCCGGCTTTGGCGCCTTCGACTTGGCGGCCTTCGGCTTGGCCACGGAGTTGCCAGGTGAGTTCGCAGACCTGGGCAATGGCTTGGGCGGGGACGGCTTCGCCGAAGCATCCGAGGCCGCCGCTTGGGTTGACCGGGACTCGGCCGCCGATGCTGGTGTCGCCGTCTCGGAGGAGCTTCTCGGCGTCGCCGGGGGGGCACAAACCGATTTGTTCGTACCAATCGAGCTCTAGGGCGGTCGAGAGATCGTAAACCTCGGCGAGGCTCATGTCTTCGGGACCGAGGCCGGCCTCTTCGTAGGCGTCGCGCGCGATCGACTCTTTGAATCCGATTTTGGGCGGCCCGACGCCGGCCTTGGAGTCGGTCGCGAGGTTGGGCATCTCGATGATGTCGTTCGGGTACACCGGGGTGACCGTCGACACCGCCGCGATCTTCACCGGGTCCGTCGTGTGCTTGCGGGCGAAGTCCATGCTCGAGAGCACCAACGCGGCGGCGCCGTCGCTCGTGGCACAGATGTCGAGCAGGTGAAGCGGGTCAGCGACCAGCACCGAGTTCATCACATCTTCGAGCGCCACTTCTTTGCGGTAGCGCGCGTTCGGGTTGTGGAGGCCGTGTTTGGAGTTCTTCACCTTGACCGCGGCGAAGTCCTGTTGCGTGGCACCGTACATGTCCATACGTCGGCGCGCGTAGAGTCCAAAATAGGTGGGATTGGTGATCCCTTGGATGTGGAAGCGAAGCCAGTCCGGATCTTCTGGTCGGTGGCCGCCTGTCGGGGCAAAGAACCCCTTGGGCGCCGCGTCCGCTCCCACGACCAATGCGACCTCACAAAGCCCAGCCAAGATGTGTGCCCGCGCGACGCCGATCGCTTGTGCGCCGGTCGCGCATGCGCCGTAAGAGCTCGATACTTTCGCGCCCGACCAGCCGAGCGCCTGCGCAAAAGTCGCTCCCGCCACGTAGCCCGGGTACCCGTTGCGCATCGTGTTGCCGCCAGCCACCAGCTGAATGTCTTTCCACGCAACCCCTGCGTCTTTCAACGCGTCTTGCGCGGCTTTCACACCGTAGCCGACGAAACTTTGCCCCCATTTGCCCCAGGGGTGCATGCCCACGCCGAGAACCGCCACGTCTTTGCTCATGCCGCACTCCCGCCGTTGGTCGGCTTCCAGTTCCAAGTGAAGTAGACGTGTTCGTCGTCTTCGTAGAGCTCGCGGAGGACGAGCTCCATTTGCATGCCGGTCTTGATGGCCTCGACGCCGATGCCATCGGCCACCTGACCGAGGATTGTGATCCCCTCGTCTTCGAGTTCCACGGCTGCGATCGCAAACGGCTCGAACGGTTCCTTCGCAACGAACGGCGCAGGCGGTTTGTAGCTTGCGCTAGTGTACGACCACACCTTCCCAGTGCGACTCAGAGGCACCTCCTCGAGATCGGCCTGATCACATCCGGGATTCCGACAGAACGTCTTCTCGGCAGGAAAGAAATAGGTTCCACATGCGCGACATCGCGTCCCGATCAGACGCGGCTCCTGTGGGTCCATGGTGAAAAGGCCTTCGACGGCCGGCGCGTTGGTTTTGTCAGGCATCGTGAACGGTTCTATGGAATAGAACACGTTTCACTGTGCTGCAAGCCCCCGTAAGAGCGACGCGTCGCGCTGCTCGCGAGGCTAGGCGGACTTCGCGTATTGCGCTTTGGTCCGTTCGAGGAGGTCGGTGAGATCTTCGCGGAGGGCTTCGAGGCTGTCGATCGTCGTACGCGCGGTCGAGCGATTCAGGCCGTCGATTTCTTCGACCATTCGCTCGAGGCGTCTTGCTGCCGCGGTGGTCCGACGAATCGCATCCATCTGTTCCGCACCTTCCGGCTTCGGGTTGAACACCGGGTTGAACCGTTTGCGGAGCTCGGTGACCGGGGCGCCTTCCTCGAACACCGCGTCCCGCAGCTCATCGACCACCGATTGGTCCACAGCGCGCTCGCTCGCGGCGTCGTTGCTTGGGTTCTTTTTTAGCGCTTTGGCGAAATAGTCCACCGCATCGCACGTCGGAATGTGCTCATTGAGACCGTCCCGCTTCAACACCGAGGGCGCATGGCGCGTGAGCGCCACATAGGACCCGGTGAGTTTGTCCGCGGTCGCCTGCTTGATCTGAAGCTCGAGCGAACAATACGAATAGAAGTCCTCGTATCCCCAGTCGAGGTACGACTCCCGGTTGCGGACCTCGACGAGCGCCTCCGCCATATTCACCCACGAGCGCTTGAACTCACGCGCGCGTCGAACGACGTGAACCCGAAGCTCGTCGGCCCCCTCTGCCTCGAGCGCCTCTGCGAGGTCGCCGAGCCTTTGATGCGTTGCCATCGGCGCTCTATACCACCGAAGCCGTCTGTTTTATACCGGGGTCGGAGAGAATGACGAAGTGCCGCAAACCGCAGTAAACCGACACGCCAATCGGCGCCGGGCAGCGACCTCGATGCTCGCGACCGAGCTCGTCGGCGACGTGGCGCGGCGGCTCGCCGAGGCGGGTATTCAGGTGATGCCGGTCAAGGGCGCGCTCCTGCAGCACTGGCTTTACGACGATCCGAGCGAGCGGCCGATGACGGACGTCGACCTGCTCGTGCGCCCCGGCGACCTTGGCGCCGCCGTCGATCTCCTCGAAACCGCGGGTTACACGCGAACCCGGCATCGCAGCGTGGGAGGGTGGGTGTTGCGGACTCCATTTGGGCTCGCGCTCGACCTTCATTCGCGGCTGTTCGACAGGGCGCGGTATCGCATGCTCACCCACGACCTGTTCGAACGGAGCACCGGGGATCGCGTTCTCTACGGTGCGAGTGTGCAGCTGCCTTCGCCACTCGACGTCTACGCACACCTGATCGGCAAGTTCGGCAGCGACCACCTCGACGCGCGTGCCGCGTCACGCCTCGATGAGATTGCACGAACACCGACACGCATCGATGCCCCTCCTGAGACGGTTGCCCTGCATCTCGTGCAGTGCGGCATGCGCCGGGTGTCGCGATACGTGCTCCCGTTGGTCCACCGGGCTACAGGCGACACGGCAGCCCTTCGAGTGCACGCAGCCCTTCCGTCCGACCCGATCGGTCGAGGGATCGCGGCGGCGGCCGGCCTTCTGCTGGCGGGCGCCGTGCCGGAAAATCGGTCGGGCGCCCTCGTCGCGCACTTGCTCAACGACTCGTTGCCGCGAGGCGTCCACTCAGGCGCACGTGCGTTGTTGCAGCGGGGCCGCAGAGGCTGACCGGCGGGTGACGCTGCGGTTCGTCGCTCAGGAAGAGACCGGGCCGAGCGGGCAAGCGCTTGGGGTTCCCTTGGAGGGTGGGGCGGGAGTGCAAGCCGTCGCGACGGCTTCCAGAGGCTCGCGATAGACGATGCGCGGCGCTTCGTAGGGCTCGCGCCCCGAGCCTTCGCTGGACGCTTGGCCTTGGTGTTTGGTCTTGTTCCGCTCCACGTTGCTCCTCGCCGCTACAATACAGTAAGTCGCAACCTAGCGCGACTCGAGCTCGCCATCCTCTGCTCCGCCGGCGGGTAGATCGCGAGCGGGTCTCCCGAATAGGTGTGCGCCGCGCCCGGGCAGAAATTCGAGAGCAGCCCGGCTTCACCCAAGGCTTCGAGCTTGCGTCGCGCCGCCTTGGTCGTTTCCCGCACCTCCTCGAGGGGGCCGCGCGCAGCCCAGATGTCGGAGACGCGCTGCTCGTGCACGTTGCCGACCGGAATGCGCCACTGCACGCAGGGTAGAACCCTCCCGTACGGATCGATAGCGAGGGTGTTCGAACCCGCGCCGCAGTGTTTGTCGGTGCCCGCCATGGTGGCTTGTCGCTGCGCTGTCGGCGAGGACGACTCCGTGGTTGCGATCTGTCGCTTCACCCGTGCTTCGAGCGCGCGCCTGTATCGGAGCTGGCCTTCGGAGCTGGCTTCGATTGCCAACGTGCTTCGGTCGCCGTCGTCTTTCGGCTTCACTTCCGGATCGATTTGAAACGCGACCCCGAGATCGTCATCGCAGAGCGCGATCAGGGCTTCCACCTCGTGTTCGTTC
>CAXMRN010000124.1:0-20710 GCA_964195565.1 uncultured Polyangiaceae bacterium
CCGGCCTGAGCGCAGACCCTTGAAGGTCTCCTTCATGAGCTGCTCCGTCGTGATGATCTTGAAATCGCCGTCGTCCGGCAGATCAGCAGTCAAGTCCGTGCGAACCGCCGGCGGCATCAGTTCGATCACCTCGACTCCCAACTCCTTGAGCTGCTGCCGCAAGGCTATCGTATAGGAGTGGAGCGCGGCCTTGGTCGCGCAATAGATCGGGCTGAGCTGAATGGGAACGAAGGCAAGGCCCGATGACACCGCCTTGCAAAAGTCGTAACTACGCAACCGGAGGACGGGTCGCGACGGGCGTGCTCGCGATCGGGGCCCGCTCGGCCGTCTCCTTACGACAACACACGACTAGCCTCCCGCCCAATCGCTGTGCTGCCCATCCCGCCCCGTCCTCCTCCGTAGAAGTCTAGATACGGTCCCACACGTCAACGTAGATGGTTCGGCGTGTAGTGGCACAGCCCGAACCCTCGCATAGACGTTGGCGTATGTAGGGGTGCGGGGGAACGCGATGCGCTAGGTAGCAGCCGACTTCGCTGGCTCGCTTACTAGGGAGAACGAGTCTGCGAACTTGCGGAGGAGGTCGAGGGCTTTGTCCATGTCTTCGTAGGTGTGGCCCCGGGTCACGTTGAGGCGGAGGCGTTCTTCGCCTTCCTTCACCGCCGGATACATGATCGGAACCATCAGGACCCCGTTCTCGAGCAGCGCCACATGGGTGAACATCGCCTTGGTCTCGTCGCGGATCATGATCGGCATGATGTGCGAGTCGCTGTCACCGAGGTCGAATCCGATATCGGTGAGACCCTTGCGCATGTAGGCCGACTTTTCGTGAAGCTCGCTGACCATTGCCTCGCCGTCGGCCTCGAGCATGTCGAGGATCGTGCTGGCCGCGGCCACGACGGGAACCGGCAACGAAGCGCTGAACAGGAATGAACGCGCGCTGTGTTTGATGAAATCGACCACATCGGCCTCGCCGAGAAGGATGCCGCCGATGCCGCCAAACGTCTTCGAGAAGGTGCTGATGACGACAGGCACCTTCCCTTCGAGGCCGTACTTCTCGATGATGCCCCTGCCACCCTTGCCGAGCGTGCCCGTCCCGTGCGCATCGTCACACACGATGGTGACGTTCTCGTGCTGGGCGCAAACGTCGATGAACTCCTCGATCTTGGCCTCGTCGCCGTCGAGCGAATAGATGCCCTCGATCATCACCAAGGCGTTCTTGCGATCGCGCTTCTTCAAGACACGATCGAGCGCCTTGGCGCTGTTGTGGTTGAAGAAACGTACCTCAGGCGCGCGCATCGGCGTCCCGGCAGCCAAGAACGTGCCGTCGAGAATGCAAGCGTGGCTCAGGTTGTCGAGGATGATCGTGGTGTCTTTGTCGGCCAGTGCCTGGATCGTCCCGACCATCGCTTGGTAGCCGGTCGTGAAGAGGAGCGACTTCTCGAAGCCGTACCATGCCGCCAGACGCTCCTCGAGCTCGACATGCATCGTCGCGGTTGCCTGAACACGCGATGAGCTAAGGCCGCAAGCGAACTGATCCACCGCCGCTTTGGCTGCCTCTTTGACCTTCGGGTGATTGGTCAGGCCGAGGTAGTCGTTCGAGCTGAAATTGACGAGGGGCTTGCCGTCGATCGTCGTATGGAGCCCCCCCGACTCGAAAGCCCGGAAATAGGGATAGATCTCCTTGGCCTGGGCGTCGCGTACCCGCTGTAGCTCGGCGTGCGCCTTGTCGGTTATCCAGCTCATATCTCTCGCGGGCCCTAAGGTACCGTAATTTCCCGTCTATACCACATCCGAAACAGGTCAATCGGCCAGTTTTGAAATGCTTGACGCTAATCGCGAACACAAGCATATACGGGCGGCATATGTCGGATACGCTGAAAGACGAGCTGAGGCAGATCATCACCGAGGTGACAGAAGTCGAGGATGTCCCTGAGGATACCCCGTTCGCGGATCTCGGGATCGACAGCATGATGGCCATCGAGATCGTGGCCGACGTCGAGAAGAAGTACGACGTATCGATCTCCGAGGAAGAGCTCCCCGAGCTCACTCATCTCAAGGCCGTCTACGACAAGGTCCAAGAGAAGCTGGCCTAGCCCGCCCCTCCTCTACTGGGGCAGTCGCTATTTCGCGCGACCGAAAATCTTCGAGCCTGGCGGCACCGACTTGGTGAGCCAAACGTTGCCCCCGATGACCGACCCTCTGCCGATGACCGTGTCGCCGCCGTGGATCGACGCTCCGGCATAAATCGTGACGTCGTCCTCGATGGTCGGGTGGCGCTTCTGGCCGCGGCGCCCGTCGACCTCGTCGCGCGACACGCTCAGCGCGCCGAGGGTGACGCCCTGATACAGCTTCACACAGCGGCCAATGACGGCGGTGGCACCGATGACGACCCCTGTTCCGTGATCGATGAAAAAGCTTTCGCCGATGCTTGCGCCGGGATTGATGTCGATGCCGGACTTGCTGTGCGCGTGCTCCGTGAAGATGCGTGGGATCATGGGGACGTCAGCCAAGAAAAGCTCATGCGCGACGCGATAGGCCGTGATCGCCTGGACGCTCGGATAGCTGAAGACGACCTCCTCGATGCTTGAGGCAGCAGGATCACCGTCGAAGGCGGCGCGGACGTCCGTGTTGAGAACCCGTCGAAGCTCGGGGACCTTCTCGAACAGACGAAGGACGACGTCTTCGCTCCACCCCTCGGGCTTCCTCTCGGTGAGCCGACCCATGCGCTCTTGGTAGCGAACGGCGCGTTCGATCTGCTCGACCAAAATGTCCTGCGCAGGGTACAGGTGCTCGCTAATCGCGTAGCGAAGGTTGGTTCGGTTGAGCGCGCGGGTGCTGTAAAAACCCATGTAGAGCACAGGCATGATGTGATTGAAGGCCGTGATGACCGCGCGCTTGTTGGGGAGCGCCGCGCTATCGAGATTGTTGATCTCCGCGTCGTTGTCGTAGGACCCGGCGATGACGTCGATCACGTCTTCGAGGTCCTGGTGACGTTTGGGCTCTCTTCCGCTCATGGGTGCTTTATGTGTAGCACGGGCAGCGCGTCAACCGCGAAAACCGGCGTCAGGCGTTCAGCCAGCCGCGCTCGCGGTACCACGCCACCGCATCGGTGAGCGACTCGCGGAGCGGGCGAATCGTGTAGCCGAGGTCGCGGTGTGCCTTGTCGTGCGACACCACTTCGTTGGATACGCTCGCCCGCAGCATGTCCGCCGTGATGAACGGCTCCTTCTTGGTTGCAGCGGCCGCAGCGCGAGCAAACGGGAGCAGGACCCACCCGACCCATAGTGGCAGCGCGCGCGTGGGAACCTTGGCCCCAGTGAGCTCGCCATAGAGCGATGCCATCTCCATGATCGGAATCACGTCACCGGTGAGGAAGTAACGCTCGCCGCGTCGGCCCTTCTCGGCAGCCGCGATCATGCCATCTGCGACGTCCCGAACGTCTACATAGTCACTCAACACCTCGAGCAGCACGGGCACTCGGCCGAAGTACATGTCGATCAAAGCGGCGCCAATCATCGAGGGCTCGTAGTCATGAGGGCCGACCATCGAGCCAGGGTTCACAATGACGGCGTCGAGGCCCCGCTGACACCCGTCGAGGACGATGGTTTCGCCGATCGCCTTACTGCGGTGGTACTCGCACTTCTCGTTGAGCGCGAGTGGCTTGTCTTCGGTGAGGGGCTGGTCGAGGGGCTCCCGTTCGAGGGCGTGATGGGAGCTGGTGTGCACGAGTCGCAGGCCGCGCGACAAACACGCGTCGACGACCTTGCGGGTCCCTTCGACATTCAGCGTGTACATCATCGGGTCTTTGTTGGGGCTCAGATCGATCTTCGCCGCCAAGTGATAGACGACGTCCGCCCCGTCCGTGGCCCTGCCAACGTCCCCTGAATCGAGCACCGAGCCCGACATGAACTCGATGTCGAGGCCTTCGAGGGACTCGGGCAACGTTCCGGGCTCCAACACGCGAACCTTCTGGCCGCTCTCGACGAGCCGTCGCACGAGAACGTTGCCGAGACGGCCGCCACCGCCAGTGACCAAGGCTAACACGCGGCGGAGTTAAACACGGTTGAGCCGGGGCCTCAAGCCGAGGGCTTCTTCTCGAAAACCCTACCGACCAAGTCCTTCGCGTCGCTCTGAATAGCCGCCAGGTGCTCTCTGCCGACGAAGCTCTCCGCGTAGATCTTGTAGACCTCTTCGGTGCCGGACGGGCGAGCGGCAAACCAGCCGTTCTCTGTCGTGACCTTGAGCCCACCAATTGGTGCGTCGTTGTCGGGCGCCCTGGTGAGCACCTGCTGGATCGGCTCGCCGGCAAGCTCCGACGCGTCGAGGTCCGACTCGCTCGCATTCTTGAGGGCGGACTTCTGCTCGGTGGTCGCAGGCGCGTCGATGCGCTCGTAGAACGGGGTGCCGAACTGTCGGGTGAGGTTCTGATAGCACTCGCCGGGATCGTGACCGGTGGTAGCGGTGATCTCCGCCGCAAGGAGGTTGAGGAGGATGCCGTCTTTGTCGGTCGTCCAGACGCTCCCGTCCTTACGAAGAAACGAGGCACCCGCGCTCTCCTCGCCGCCGAACCCGTACGAACCGTCGAGCAGCCCGCCAACGAACCATTTGAAGCCCACGGGCACCTCAGCGAGCCGCCGCCGCAGGTCTTTGGCCACACGGTCGATCATCGCGCTGCTCACGAGGGTTTTTCCGACGGCCGCGCGCTCATCCCACCCACGCTCGGTGAACAAGTAGCTGATCGCCACGCTGAGGTAGTGGTTCGGATTGAGAAGTCCCCAACTGCTAGTCACGATGCCGTGCCGATCGAAGTCGGTGTCGTTCCCGAACGCGATGTCGTACTGGTTCCGCAGATCGACTAGGCGCGCCATCGCGTACGGAGAGGAACAATCCATTCGGATCTTTCCGTCATAGTCGAGCGTCATGAAAGAAAACGTCGGGTCGATGACATCGTTCACGACTTCGATTCGAAGTCCGTAGTGGTCCGCGATGCGGGGCCAGTACTTGATGCCGGCCCCGCCCATCGGGTCCACGCCGATTCGGAGCCCCGCGTTCGAAATGGCTCGCATGTCGAGGACCGTATCGAGCCCCTCGACATAGGGCGTGATGAAGTCGTGAACGTGAGTGGTGTCGGCGCCAAGAGCGGCGTCGTAGGCAACACGCCGCACATCTTTGAGACCGCTCGCCAGCAGCTTGTTCGCACGACGCTCGATCCACGACGTGATGTCGGTGTCGGCGGGACCGCCATTCGGAGAGTTGTACTTGAGGCCTCCATCCTCCGGTGGATTGTGAGACGGGGTCACCACGATGCCGTCGGCGTCGCTCGGGCTGTTTCGGTTGTGCCCCAGAATGGCAAACGACACTGCCGGCGTGGGCGTGAAGTGCCCCTCCGGCGCAATGCATGTGTCGACGCCGTTGGCCGCCAGGACCTCGAGCGCGGTTCTTGCCGCCGGCGCCGACAACGCATGCGTGTCGACGCCCATGTAGAGCGGACCGTCGATCCCCTCGGCCACGCGGTAGTCGCAAATCGCCTGCGTCGTGGCGAGGATGTGGTCCTCGTTGAAACTCAAACGAAAGGAGGACCCGCGATGCCCCGAGGTGCCAAAGCTCACGCGATGGCTGGGCTCACTCGGGTCAGGCTTGTCGTCGTAGTACGCAGCGAGAAGCTTGGCGACGTCGACCAAGACGTTCGACGGCGCAGGCTGACCAGCGAGCGGGTGGGCGTTCATCGACCGATCTGTAGCAGCCAATCTCGGGAGAGCTAGTTTCCGCCGCCCATCTGTTCGGCCAGGTAGCGCTCCTTGCCGATCATCTCGACGAGGTGGAGCTGCGCCTCGAGCCAGTCGATGCCCTCTTCCTCCTGTTGGAGGATCGTCTCGAGGAGCTCGCGGCTGCCGTTGTCGCCCTTGTCGAGACACGTGGCGATGCCTGCGTTCAGCCGCTTGACCGCATCGTATTCGACGGCGAGGTCGAGGCGGTGTTGCTCGACGGCATCTTCGCCGACCTTGACGGGAAAGTACCGCTGCATGTTGGGCACACCCTCGAGGAAAAGAATCCGGGCGATGATCACGTCGGCGTGCTTCATCTCCTCGATGGATTCTTCACGCTTCTTCGACGCGAGCTTGTTGAAGCCCCAGTCCTCACACATTCGCGAATGAATGAAGTACTGGTTGATGGCGGTGAGCTCCGAGGTGAGGACCTCGTTGAGCAAGTTGATGACGTCTTCGTTGCCCTTCATGAATCTTCCTTCACGCGATCATAGAGACGGCCGATCCCTGTTGCAACGCACCAAGTATGAACTTGAAAGGCGTTATCAGGTACGTGCGTCAGCCCTGAGAGCCCGGCGCTTCGGAGACGCTCTGCGCGTTGTGCTGCTGGTCGATCAACCGCTCGATCGCGAGACGGCAGCCGCCACATGAACTGCCCGCGCCGCAGGCCTCACGAACGTCGTGTCGACTACGTGCGCCGTCGTTGACGCATCGTCGAATCGTGTGGTCGTTGACTGCGTGGCAGTGGCAAACGAGCATGACTTCTTTATAGCCGCCAGAAGTTGCAAATCAAATTCAATAAACTGTTGCCCGAAAAACCGAATGATTTCGGGGAAGGACCCTACTCCGCCGCGTCGGATGCCGTCGAAGAGGCACCCATTGGCATGGCTTGCGCCCCAGCTGCGTCCGGTTCGAGCGGGGAGAGTCCGGCCTCGCGGAGCAACGCGAGGTCCGCGTCGTGGTCTGGGTTCCCAGTCGTGAGGAGCTTGTCACCAAAGAAGATGCTGTTCGCGCCGGCCATGAAACAAAGCAGCTGTGCCTCGCGGCTCAGCGCAGCGCGTCCCGCCGAGAGTCGAACTCGAGCGCCGGGCATCAACATCCGAGCCGTGGCGCACATCCGGACCAGCTCGAGCGAGTCGACCGGTTTCTGATGATCGAGGGGGGTGCCTGGGACAGCTACCAACGCGTTGACGGGCACGCTCTCGGGCTGCGGGGAAAGGTTGGCCAGAGTCACGAGCATCCCCACACGGTCATCGATGCTCTCGCCCATGCCGATGATGCCCCCGGCGCAGACGGAGATTCCCGCATTTGCCACGCGTGCGATCGTATCGAGGCGATCTTTGTACGTACGGGTCGTGATGATCTCGCCGTAGTACTCCTCAGACGTGTCGAGGTTGTGATTGTATGCGGTGAGCCCCGCGTCCTTGAGCTCCTGGGTCTGCTCGTCGTCGAGCATCCCGAGGGTCGCGCAGGCTTCGAGGCCGAGCGCGCGAACCCCGCTCACCATCTCCAAGACCTGCTGAAACTGCCGGCTCCCCTTTTTGGGGCTCCGCCACGCTGCGCCCATGCAAAATCGGCTGGCGCCGGCGTCCTTGGCCTCCTGGGCCTTCGAGAGCACAGCGTCGACATCCATCAATCGCTCGGCCTCGACACCCGTGTCGTACTTCGAGCTCTGCGGACAATAGGAGCAGTCCTCTTGGCAGGCGCCGGTCTTGATGGACAGGAGCGAACACAACTGAACCGAATCACGCGGCTGCGTCGCACGATGCACTTCCTGGGCGCGAAACAAGAGGTCGGTCAGGGGCAGATCGTGAAGCGTACGCGCCTCTTCCCGGGTCCAGTCGTTGCGGACTTCGCTCATCTAGATGGTCTTAGCAGAGTGCCTTGAATGCGCTAGATTGCCCACGTAGGGTCCAGGAACTTTGACCGAGGGCATCGATTCATCCATCGCTTCCGTGACCGCCAATCCCATCATGGAAGACGCACGTTCGCCCTCTTTCGAAGCCGCACCTCCGCTCGCATGGCTTGCGGGTGGCGCAGCGCTCGTCGACCTGACGCTCAATCGAATCGTGATTCCGTCCGCAGGCGCAACTCTGCCCAGAGCTGCGCTGGCCCAACTCGATAACGTTGGCTCCTTCGCGCGCAACCTCAGCGTCGTCGGCGCGTTGGTCGCGTTGTCGTTTTGCCTGGTCGCAGTGTCTTCCCGCAAGAGCGGCCTTCCTCTCTCCGCCCGCGCGGGGATCGCGAGCTTTGGCGGGGTCTTGGTACCGATCGTCACCATGATGACGTTCCTGCCACGCGGTGCGACACGCCCCGAGATGGTCCTCGCGGTAGCGGGGCTCGCGCATGCGCTGATCTTCCTTCTCGTTCTCGCGGGGATCCATTGGCGGTCCACGCGCGCCACCGGCTCGGCGTTGCTCTTGACCTTGGTCGCCTCGTTTAGCGGCATCGTTTCGTTGATCGTGAGCCTGATCGGTGGACGCGGGTATTGGGAACACACCGAGCGGCTCTCGAATGCCTTCCGATGGTCGGGCGAGCTCGCCTATCTGGCCGTCCCGCTGGCAGTCGGGTTCGCCGTCGCCATTCCGCTACGCGAAACGCGCGGTAAGGTGACGCTGGTATTGTCAGGGCTCGCGGCCGCGATCGTCGCGGCCGGCATGGGAGTGTGGAAGGCTGTTGTCCGCAGCGACCTGCCGACCCTTCTCTACGGCGCCTCACACCTGGGCTTCCTGCCAGAGGAGCACTTCATCCTCTATGCAATCCCGCTCGGCATCGGCTGGGCAGTGACGGTCGCGGCGGCGCTCTCGAGGGACCCCGTCCGCCGACAAATGGGCGCAGCCCTCCTGCTCCTGCTCAGCGCCGGCTACGCCCCTCGCTCCCCAAGCACACTGATCATCACGGTCTTGGGCGTCGCCCTGCTCTCCCGCGCAGGGATCGCGCAGGCGCGTCCGCGGCCCTAGCACCAGGGCGGCTAGAAGACGAAGCTGACCCCGATAAAGGTCACCTTGGCGGCGCGGCTCACCCAGGGCGCCCACTTCGAATCGGGCACGAAGAAGCGGAAGATATCCAAGCCCGCGGGGATGATGATCAACAGCGCAAGCGCGTTGGGGTTGACCTGCGCAGCGCGTGCCATGCCGTGGATGTCTCCGACGGGCGGCTTCACCTGAAACCAAGTGGAGAGGACATAGCCGACCGAGAGAGAGAGGTTGAAGAAGAGCAGCCCCTTCTGAAAGGGAGAGCGGTGATATCGAAGCTGGGGGTCGATCGAGAGGATGAGCTCCGACACCAGGTGCTGGACGTTGAAGCCTGCCGACGTGATCATGTAAACGCCGCTCCGCCCCCCTTTGAAGGGTTCCCCGGTCTCGATGTGGAAGCAGCCCACGTCGTTGCAACTGATGCCCGGCGAAATCCGAAAGAACGGGATGAAGCCCCCGTACCTCAGCCCCTCGAAGGTGGGCACATTGCCGTAGGCTAAGTTCATGAGAACATGCCCCAACTCGTGGGCCAGGAAACCAGCGGCCACCCCTGCGGCGCCAATCCCGATGGAGCGCCACCGCCCGCCCCTCGTGTTGCTGCTCCACGGTCGCTTGAACTTCTCTTTGTCCTTGTTGCGTTCCTCGGCCCACGGGTGAGCCCCGGTGCCCGCCGGCGGCGCGTACCCACTCGAAGCAGACTCTGCCTCCGCAGGCCCGGTCTCTAGCTGCGGGGGACCCGCCTCGACCACCGATGGCGTGGTCTCCCCTTCCGGCGGCGCAGCCTCGACCTCGGGCGGCGTCGTTTCTTGAGCGAGCCCTGACGAAGGGAGCGATCCAACGGACAGAATGCTGCATGCCAGCCACGCGGCGGACGGAAGGTGCGACCCCCACGGCCGTTTGATCTGGAGTGAAGATTTCAGAACCAGCCCGCCATAGCACAGGTGCCTCGAGCATAACCGTGACCCCGGCGAACGGTGCACTTCGTGGGTGACTTGCGTCCATGAGTGCCCTACAACCCGGCTCCCAATGAAGTGGACTAAGCGTGTTGAAGATCCGAATGTGTGGCGAATCTATCGGGCGACCGTCGGGCTCAGCGTCGCCTACGGAATGGCGCTGTCGCTTCTCGCTATTTTTCTAGACGCCAAGGGGTTTACCAAGAGCGACATTGGAAGCCTGGCGTTTGTTTTCGGGCTGGGCATCGTCGCGTTGTCTCTGGTGATGGACCGTCTCATCGAACGGTTCGGCGCGAAGGAGTTGCTGGTCACCTGCTTCTTTGGCTACGCGGCGACCGTGACCGTGTTTCCGTTTCTCGACAGCTTTGCGTCGGTCGCCCTGGTGCGATTCTTCGACGGCGCGTTCTCGGTGGGGATCTGGATCGGTGCGGAGACGATGCTGTTGTCGCGAGCAGGCGAACGCAACAAAGCGTTCACCATGAGCCTGTACGCGGTCGCGATGGGAATCGGTTACGCATCCGGCCCAGGCGTCGCGTGGACGCTGACTCGGGTCGGCCCGTTGGCAATCGGATTCATTGCGGCCGGAGTGCTATCGGCCGCTGCTGGCGTGTACCTGCTCTTCAGGCTCGAGCCGGACAAGGCCACTCGCCAGGTGGTCTCGCTCGAGCAATTCGACGAAGCCACCGTCGCCGAGCCTCGCCGAAGACTCAAGCGCGGCGAAGTGCTTTGGCAGATCAAGAACTCCTGTTTCGCCACCTTCACCTATGGCTATTTTCAAGCCAGCGTCGTGCTCTTTCTGCCCCTCTATCTGATGCAAAGCAAAGGGATCACCGAGGGGCAGACGATCTGGATTCCCGCATTCTTCGCACTCGGCATGTTGCTGTTCACCAACCCGGCAGGCTTGCTCGGCGATCGCATTGGACATCTGCGCACGATGCGCGGTTTGGCCATCGTCGGTGCGATGATGGTCCTGGGCTTCGTGTTTCTGGAGTCGTATGCGGCGATGGGCCTTGCGGTCCTGGTAGCCGGCGCCACCCTGGCATCGATCTCGCCGGTGAGTCTTGCACTGCAGGGCGTGTCGCTACGCCCCGAGGATTACAGCCGCGGCACCTCGATCTACAACACCTTCTACGCGCTCGGCATGTTGTTCGGCCCAAAGATCTCGGCCGACATCTTCGAGAAGCATGGCGGAGCGATGATGCTCTACCACCTCGTCGCGCTGTGGGGCGGCTTCATTCTCTTCAGTGTCATCTTCTACCGCGACGACCCAGCCGTGCAACAACGCCAGGGACGGTTCGCTCTGCAACGAAGAGCGGAGAGTTAGCTTCAGTCGAGCTTCGAGACAGCCTCGCCGATGCGGCTGAGGCCTTCACGGATCATGTCGTTCGACGCTGCGTAGGAGATCCGGACGAAGCCGGGCGCGCCGAAGGCCGTGCCTGGGACGACTGCGCAGCGTGCTTCCTCTAGGAGGTACCCCGCGACGTCGACGTCGGTTTCGAGCGTCTTGCCACCGCCCTGCTTTCCGATGAGCGCTTGCACGTTTGCAAATGCATAGAATGCCCCGTCCGGGACGCCGCAGCTGATGCCATCGATCGCGTTGAGGCCCTCGACGATGATGCCTCGGCGCACCTCGAATGCTTGGCGCATCTCTTCCATCGGCTCCCACGGTCCGCGAAGCGCTGCAACGGCCGCATGTTGGGCCACTGAGCTCGGGTTCGTCGTCGCCTGGCCTTGGATCTTCTCGCAGGCTTTGGTGACGTACTCCGGCCCCAGCATCCAGCCAATTCGCCAACCGGTCATCGCGAACGTCTTGCTGACGCCGTCGACGATGATGATGCGGTCGATCAGATCCGGCGCGACCTCCGCGATCGACTTCTGTTCGAAGTCGCCGTACACGAGCTGCCCGTAAATCTCGTCGACGATGATCCAGAAGTTGTACTCGGCAGCCACGTCGGCCAGCCCGCGTAGCTGCTCCGCGGTGTAGGCCGAACCGGTGGGGTTCGACGGCGAGCACAGGATGAGCGCCTTCGTCTTCGGGGTGATCGCTGCACGCAACGCCGCAGGCGTCATGCGGAACCCTGATTCTTCGGTGGTCTGCACGATCACCGGGTTCGCTCCAGCAAGACGGACCTGTTCCGGATAGCTCACCCAGTACGGCGCCGGAATCAAGACCTCGTCCCCCTCGTCGTACAAGGCCAAGGCGAGGTTGAAGAGTGTGTGTTTCGCTCCGACCGAGACCACGACCTGCGAAGGCTCGTACGTGACTCCGGCGCGCCGCTTGGCAGACGACTCGCAGATCGCTTGACGGAGCTCGGGGATCCCGCGCGCCGCGGTGTAACGAGTGGCTCCCGAGTCGATGGCCTTCTTGGCGGCCTCACGAATGTGCGCGGGCGTATCGAAGTCCGGTTCGCCTACGCTGAACGAAAGGACATCGATGCCTTGCGCTTTGAGCTCGCGCGCCCGCTGGGCGACCGCGACGGTGGCGGAAGGCTTGACGGCACTGAGCCGCTGCGCGACAGGGATCTTCTCACTCATGCCGCGGGCTTAACACCGAAGCCGGGCGCTATCAATGCTTGGCGGGCACGGCGGCCGCCAGGGCGCGTAGATCCCGCTCCAGGTCCCTGATTCCGTCGTTGTTCGCGCGGTAATAGCCGCGGACCTGAGCCTTCTCGTCGACCAGGACGAATGAGTTCGAGTGCATGATGTCCTCGGCCCCGGCCGCCTTGCTGTCCTCATCCCCGAGCCCGACACGGAAACCGTCGACCACAACGTGTCGAATGGCGTCCTCTTCGCCCGTCACGAAGCGCCAATTGGTCTCGTCCAGCTCGTTCTTGGTCATGTAGGCCTTGATCACCTCGGGGGTGTCGTTGCGGGGATCGACGCTGACCGACACGAAATGCGCGCTCGGGACGTCCGAAAGCCGGGACTGCAGCCCCTTCATGTGGGCGGTGAGCCGGGGGCAGGTCGAACGGCAATGCGTGAACACGAAGGCCGAGACCCAGAGGTTGCCTTCCATGGACTCGCGGGCGAAGTCCTGCTCATCCTGGTCGACGAGCGAGAACTCGGGGAGCTGACCTAGAACGGGAACATCCTCGGCGCTCCGTTTCGTGCACCCCGAAGCCAGCAAGCCCACAAAGACCAGGAGCGCGGCCGGGGTCAGAAGCCGTAGAGCAAGAGCCTTAGAGCGCATCGATGATGAGGGCCGCGAACAGGGCGGTGAGGTAGATGAGGGACGCGACGAAAAACTTCCTGGCCCAGGCCTTCGAGTCCTCGGCCTTGAAGCCGCGAAGCGCCATCCAGAAGAAATAGCCGCCAAGGACGAGCGCCGCGACGAAGTAGAGCGTGCCGGCCAGCCCATAGGGGACCAGAAGCAGTGAAACGACCCACAGCGCGCCCGCGTACACCGCCGACTGCACCTTGGCCGCACGGATTCCGCGAACCGACGGCAACACCTTGAGGCCCGCCCGCTCGTACTCCTCCTGGCGGAAAATCGAAATCGCGATGAAGTGAGGGATTTGCCAGAAGAACAGAACGCCGAACAGGAGCAGTCCCGGGACATCGATGCTGCCGGTGACCGCGGTCCACCCCATGAGTGGCGGCAAGGCGCCAGGAAGCGCCCCGACGAATAGCGCCGCGGGGGTGTACTGCTTCATTGGAGTGTAGATCGCGACGTAGCTGGCTAGTGCGATGAAGCCGAGCAAGCCCGTCATCGGGTTGACCGCGAGCGTGAGCGTCGGCACCGCAATGAGCCCCATGAGCACCCCGAGGGTCAACGCCCACGAGGGCTCGAGCCGGCGATCAGGAAGCGGGCGATTCGCGGTGCGGGTCATCAGCCGGTCGCTGTCGCGCTCGAGGTAGCAATTGAGGGTGTTGGCAGCGCCCACGACCATCCCGGTCGTGAGGAGCATGATCAGCATCGAACCGACATCGAGGGAGCCCGGCGCGAGCCACATGCCGCCGGCAGCCGTCACGAGGACCATCAGCGTGATCCGCGGCTTGGTGAGCGCGATCATGTCGCGCACGGTCAGCATCGTCGTGGCTGGGCGAATCGCTGCGGTCATGGTGGTCCCTGGCTGGAAGCGGGCGCGCACTCTGACGCTCCGGCCCAAACCGGTCAAGCTCCCGGAGAAGCGGGCGTAGGGCCAAGGGCGAACCCGGTCAAGAACCGGGGCCGAAGGCCGCCAGCAACGCAATTACACCGGCGATCGCGAGGAATACCCCGACACCCAACAGGAGCCAGGGGGTCTTGGGCGTGTCGAGCCCGCGGAGGGGTTCGATGATCGGCGCGGGGTTCGGCACGGGCACCGCAGGGACGGGTGTGGGCAGGCTGATTGGACCGCCCTCCCCTGCTTCCGCCTGAAGGACGCTATCGAGCGCGGCTGCAAACTCGGCCGCCGACCCGTATCGGTCCTCGGGCTTCTTGGCCAACGCAGCCATCACGACCTCTTCGAGGCCAGGCGGGAACGTCGCTTCCGGACGTCGCTCGGAGAGCGGGATCGGGGTCGCGTTGACGTGCAACTGGATGTACTCGATGGGCTGCTTGGCATCGAAAGGGAGCTTCCCCGTCAACAACTCGTAGAGGATGACCCCCAACGAGTAAATGTCGGAGCGCGCGTCGAGAGTTTTGCCGTGGGCTTGCTCCGGACTCATGAACTCCGGTGTGCCAAACACCATCCCTTGCTGGGTGAGCACCATCGAGCCGGGCCTCATCTGTCGCTCGGTCACTTTGGCGAGACCAAAGTCGAGCACCTTCGGGAAATCGCGAATGCCACCCTGCGTGGTGACGAACACGTTCTCCGGCTTGAGGTCGCGGTGAACGATCCCAGCCTGGTGTGCTTCCTCGAGCGCGCTGCACACTTGGATCATGATTCGCATCGCGCGCTGCGGCTTCATCGCGCCCTCGGCTCGCACGATCTGAGCGAGGTTTTGACCGACCAGGTGCTCCATCACGAAGTAGCAGGCGCCATCCTCGAGCTGACCATAAAGAAAAACCCGCGCGGTGTTGGGATGCGAGAGCTGGCTCATAGCGCGTGCCTCTCGACGGAAACGAGACACCAGGTCGCTCCGCGAGAGATAGCGTGAGTGGAGGATCTTGATCGCGACGTAGCGATTCATGTCGGGCTGCTCGGCCTTGTAGACCGCGCCCATGCCGCCTTTGCCGATCTTCTCGACGATGCGGAACTGGCCGGCCACCTCTTGGTCGAGATAAGGATCGCTCACGGAACCAGACTAGCACCCGATATGGGAGGCGGTGAGGAAAGTGCGAGCACGACCAGGGTTATCCAGATGGCGTCGGCGAGAAAGAGGTGAAGGAGCTGGGTCCACACCGGTGCGAGCAACGCGACGTTCACCAGACCCACTGCGATTTGGATCAGGATGAGGCCACCAAGGGTTAATGCCAGCTTCGCGACCCCTTGGTCTGGCTTGCCTCGAAGAAAAACGGTAGCCAGCCAAACGAGGTAACCGGAGCCGAGCACCGCGATCACGGGGTGCCACAACCGAAGACGCAAGAACAGATGAGAGGTTGGTGAAAGGTCTTCGCGAAGGCCTTCGGCCAAGCTCGACGCGGGAAAAAGCGTGTCGCCAAGTGCGGCTACCGCGCCGCTCACCCCGACCAGCAACACGACCGCAGCCGCCCCACCGAGCGTGCGGCGTGCTTGCCGGCCTCGTGGCAAGGGCGTGCCGTCTTGATGCCGGGCGCTGAAAGCCATCCAGGTGAGGGCTGCCAACAAGAGGAATGTATTGATGAGGTGCGCCGACATCCATCCGGCGCGCGCGGTCGACGGGTTGTCGGCCACCATACGAAACAGGACGAGGCCGGCGCCGACCAACGCCTCGGTGGTCATGAAGAACAAGCTCCAGCCTGCGGCGGAGCGCGTCGGGTGGCCGCGGTCGAACCCGCGAAGCGCGACGACCCACATGATGAGCGTGGCCACCCAGCACAGCCCCGATGTCACCCGGTGCGTCAGCTCGACGATCGTCTTGATCGAAGGCTCCACCGGCAAAGCGACTCCGTTGCACAGCGGCCAGTGGTCGCCGCATCCGTCCCCGGACAGGGTGGCGCGCACGTAGGCGCCCCAAAGCACGACGGCTACGGTGTAGGCGAGAAGTGCAGACGCCCCGAGTGCGAACCGAGCTGCAAACCGATTGGAAGACCGCACGGCGGAACGATGGAGTCGAAGTTAACCCTGGTCAACGATCGCGAAGCGCAACGTGTGTTTCTCGCCTCCACGCCGGTAGTGGACGACCAGGCTCGAAGCGGTTCGGAGCTCTTCCCATACGGCGGCGGCTTGTTCCGGCCGCTCGATGGGCTTGCCGTTGATCCGCGTCACTGTGTCCCCAGGGCGAAGGTCGAGTGAGGCGAATGCCGGCTCTCCGGGAAAGAGGCTGACGATGCGAAAGCCCACGAACGCGCCCTTATGAAAGGCAGGCTCGGTCTCGACGTTCTGCAGGAACCGGCCGAGGCCCCCGTCGAGCACGGGCAGAAGCTCCGCTCGTGCGATCGCGCCAGTCGACACGCGCGGGTAGAACTCATCGAGGCTGCTCTCGGGTTTCTGTTCGTCGGCTGGCGACGCCCCTTCCATGGGTGCGTTCTCATTCTCCCACTCGTCGTTCCGCTTGGGAGGTTGGTCGGCGGCTTCCCACTTCTCCTCGCCGCTCGAGCTCTCCCACGTGGAGTCACTCATCACGTCGTCTCGAAGCTTGCTCTTATCACACCCCATCGTGAATACGATCAGCAGGGTGGCCCACAACACAGTCAGATAACGGCTCATACAGACTCTCCTCGGAGTGCCAGGACCTCGGACCAGATCGCCGCGGTCACCTCCTCGACGCTACAGTTCGCGTCGATATGTCGAATTGTATCATCTGGGAAAAGTTCGTCGATTTTCGCGTAGAACTTGGCGAGTTCGGCCTGCATTTCGTCGACCTCGTACAGCTCGGGGCTGCCCGATCGCAAGGCGCGGCGCGCCGCCGCGACTTTGGGGTCGACGTCGAGCACGAGCGTCAGGTCCGGGCGCCTCGCGTGCCTGTTGATCTCGCGGACCCAGGCCGAGACATCGTCGCCACCGCCACCGCTCACCGTCTGGTACGCGACCGAAGAGTAGTCATATCGATCGCACAGGACGGTGACGCCTTGCCTCAGGGTGGGAACGATGTCGGCTTCCAGATGGTCGAGGCGATCCGATGCGAAGAGGGTCGCCATCGTGGCCCAACCGGGCGCCCGCGCCCCATCACGACCTGGGACCACCAACCTCCCGGTGAGTACTTGGCGAATCAGGACTCCAATCGGTCCATCGCTCGGCTGCCGCGTGGTGTGGGCTTGCAGGCCCATCTCGGCGAGGCGCCCCGCAAGGGTCGAGCACTGCGTCGTCGTTCCGGATCCGTCGATGCCTTCGAGGACGATGAAGTGGCCGTCGCTCACGAACCCTCCTTCGCGCCGCCAAACTTGAAGGTCGCTCCAAACTGCCCATAGACGAGCGAGTCGTGGTGGCCGCCGCCGAAGATGTCTCCTAGGACGCGGCGGCGGTCGCCTGCGACGATGCCTTCTACTTCAAGCCACACATTCCACTTCCGTGTCACCGTGATTTCGAGTGAGCCGCCGAGCCGGGCGCGCGCTACGTTCTGTCGGGAGGTTGTCACAGCGATGCCGCTGTTGCGACCGTCGAAATCCCACCGGTCACTATTGAAGTCGCCAGCGATCCAGACCGAGAAGGCTCCCCAGGGCGGAAAGTGCAGGCTGAAGATCGCGTCGAGGTTGATGAAGAAATTGTTGGTCGGGTGGCTGACGCCGAGCCGCTCGTCGCGCTGGGCGGGCCCCACCCCGCCGCCGAGCTGGAGGTCTCCTCCCAACGAGAAGTTTCGGGACACACGCCAGCCAGCCTTGGTGCTGACCGCAAAGTCGGTGAGCCGCCCGAAGGTGGCCACGTAGAGGCCCACGTCGAGAAACTTCGTGAGCCCGGCGCGCATGCCGAGCGACGCCAACCAGGGCCAGCCGGTGGAAAAGTCGAGCGTGGCGACTCCGACCGGGAGCGGAGCGCCCGCATGCGTCACGGTATTGCGGAGCGGGTCGCTGCGGTCGGCTTCCGTGTCGCGCCGCTCTTGGTCGACCGCGACAACGGCCACGCTCATGATGACCTGAATCAAACGCACACGCGGCGACTTCTGTAGCCGGATCTGCTCGACGTGGTTCCCATACCCGTCGGCCCGGACTTCCAACTGGTGTGTGCCGGCCGGCAAATCTCCTTCCCAAGGAATGGGGCCGCGCGCCTCGCCGTCGATGAAGAGCTGAGCGCCGGAGACGTTGGCTTCCACACGGACGGGCACCCCGAGTGCGTTGAGCTGCGCGTACACGTCGCAGTTGCGGCTCGGCCCCACCGAGCACGTACGACGCACTTCCCGAAATCCCGGCGCGCGAACCACCACGGTGTGTGTGCCGAACTCGGCGGGTTCGATCGTGATCGGCGGGTTGCCGTAGTCCTCGCTGTCGATCGTGACGACCGCCTCGGGGACGCTAGCCCGTACGAGGATCCGTGCGACGTCGGTGCTCGCCGTCGTGAACCGTACGGAGACGACCCGCTCACGCCCTGCAATGACGGTGACGGCCTGCTCCACGCTCTCGTAACCGGTCGCCCTCGCCATGACGCTGTGCTCACCGGGCGCTAGGCCGCCCTTGGCCGCCGGCGCCACGCCGATGTCGATACCGTCGAGGCTGATGATCGCGCCCGGCACGTTGGCGATGACGCGCAAACTGCCTAGGTCCGGTGCAATTCGAATCGTCGCGTCCACCGTGGTCCGCTGGTTGGCTGTGATCGTCACGACCTTCCGGAACGGTTGGTAGCCCTCGCCGGGGCTTTGGATCTCGACCTCGTGCTCACCCGCGCTGAGACCGTCGACGACCAACGGAGTCCCTCCGCGTCGTTGTCCGTCGATGTACACCGCCATTCCTGTCACGTCCGCCGTGATCAGAAGCGAGCCGGTCTCGGTCGCCTGGGGCTTCAGCGCAACCGGGATGGTGAGGACCTCACCGCCAACGAGGTCGACCCACTTCGAGAAGGTCGCGAACCCGCGCTTGCCCACCTGCAGCAGGTGTCGACCAGGGGTGAGAGTTTTGCGCAGTGGGACATTGCCGGTCGGCTCGCCATCGATACGAATGGCCGCCCCCGAAGTTGCCGCATCGCTCGGGGTGACGACGAGCACCGCGGGCGCAGCATCTTGGGCATCGGCCACCGAGGTGACCAGAACCAACGAGAGCAACCCAAGCGCGAACACCGACCGCACGAACCCACCAACGCCAAGCAACCCTTGCATAACCCCTCGGACGCGCTGAAGTTGGGCCGATTCACTCGCACCCGTGCGCCTCGCTAGTGTTTACCCTCCCCCCTGAAGTCGGCCCAATAAATGACCCGGCTCGCCTCCGATGAGGCGAGAATTTTCAAACGAGGACGATCCTAGGGTGCGACGAACAACGTCTCGAACGCATCGAGCGCTTCTGGGTCGGGGACCTCGGGTGCCCCTAGGGGTGGCAACACGCGCGGCTCCGCAAAGGGGTCTCCGTCGCGGCGGAAACGGAAATCATCGAGCTCGGCGAGGCCGTACGCGAGTGCCTCTGGGCCGATGCGCTCTCTCTTGGCCATGTGCTCGAGCAAGCGGCGCATCCGGTTCTTCATCGAGCGGGTGAGTGCGCCGCGCTCGTACGAGACGTGGTAGGTCTTGGGCGACGGCAACATGCAAGCGAGGAACGCTGACTCCGCTGGGCTCAGCTCGATGGGCTCCCGGCCGAAGTAGTAGGCTGCCGCGTGTCGGAGCCCGTAGACGCCTGGCCCGTACTCGATCACGTTGAAATAGAGTTCGAGAATCTCGTCTTTGTCGAGCGCGTTCTCGAGCCACCAGGTGAGGATGACCTCTTGGACCTTGCGCGCGATGGTCTTCTGACGCTGTAGATAGAGGTTCTTGGCTAGCTGCATCGAGATCGTACTGGCCCCGACGACGTAGCGGCCCTCTTGAAGGTTGCGCACCAGCGCATCTCGAATCGCCCACGGCGCAAAACCTCCGTGGTCGTAGAAGGCCCCGTCCTCATGGCTGATGACCGCCGGTGGCATGAACGGGCTAATGTCTGCGAACGCGACCCAATACGCCGTGCCGGGACCGGTGCGCATCTCGAAGACGGTCTCATCGGGCTCGACGACCCGATGGCGGAAAGGCTCTTGGAACCGCTCGACTCGGACCCATCGAGGGGTGCTTTCGAACTGGCAGAGGTTGCGGACTCGAATCGAGAGCTCGGTTGCCTCGAGGTCCCGCGAGTCGAGCGAGACCTGCGTCAAGGCGCTCCAGTTGCCAGACCACTCAAACCGGGCGAGCGAGCCGAGGACGTCCTCCGGGATGGCGCCGATGACCTCGTTGCAACTCGTGGGCGGAAGCCTCGCTGTGAGATCGACGCGGTAGTGCTCCGGGGTGCGTTCGAGCTCGCCTTCGATCAGCACCTGGGTCTTGCCCATTCGCACCTTGCCGCTCTCGATCTGCAGCAGGCGGTCGCCGGGATGCCAAACCCCCTTCCCCCGCACGTCGAGGTTGATGTTCTCCACGGGCTCGGGCGCGATGCGCTCGGAGGCCAACGCGAGCTCGCGCAACCGCAAGCTCCCGTCGATGTTGATTTGCTCCGCGGAGCTCGCCTCAAGCTCGAGCTCCGCGCTCAGGGTACCGACCTCCGCGTCGTAGAGTGGAAGCCCAGGCGCAAACGGCGCGATGAGTGCAAGCGAGATCCGGCGGAGCCGGATGCTTCCATCGGCGCGCGCTTCGCTGGGCATGACGCTGAGGTCGACCTTCAACGTCCCCTTGTTGGACGTCTCACCACCGACGGCGACCCGATACCAACCGTTGCCGCCTCCGGTCACACTAAGTTCGAAGTCACGAATGCGTTCAACACGCCCCCCAGAAGTCCGACTTTCGATCTGCACGCCCGACACGGCAACGCGAGCATCGAGAGTAAGCCGATCGAAGATCGCGGGGTCGGTGTCAG
>CAXMRN010000125.1:0-24967 GCA_964195565.1 uncultured Polyangiaceae bacterium
CGCGCCTTCCCGGCGCTTCCGCTCAAACCCATCTCCACAGAGCACACGATCTACCGTTCGTTCTATCTTCTGCGAAAGCCAGTCGGCCGAGTGCAAGGCCCGGCGTTCTTGGAAGGCATCACCTATGGTGATCGCATTGCAGTCGTCTACTCCCGCCACGATCTCGGGGGGGCGCTTCAGCGCGACAAGCTGGGCGCATGGAGCCAAGCAGTGGTCCCGGGTGGGGAAGGACAACGCGAGCTCGCAATTCGGCTTGGCGTCAACCTCGTGCTCTACGCACTCTGCACCGACTACAAAGACGACCAAGTGCACGCGCCCTTCATCATGCGGCGACGGGGCTCGGGCCGCTGAGGGTTACGCGTGGCGGATTGGCAGTGGCAGCTCGGGATATTGGGTGGGAACACGACTGCGTGGGTGCTCGGGCTCGTCCTGTTGGCGCTATGGCTCGTCGAACTCCGCTCGATTCGCGGCGAAAGCGATCCGCGTCGGCGGTACACACTGGCCGCACTCGGAGGCCTCGGGATCCTCGCGGTGTACCTATTGGTCATCCAGGTCACGCTCGTCCGTGAGACGTTCGAGGAGGTCGCCGGGGGAACGGCCATCCTTCTCGACAGCTCGCGCAGCATGACCCTCTCCGGCGAAGGCGGCCCTCGAAGCGAGGCGGTCCGCGCTTTGCTCGACGAGTGGCAGGAGGACGACCGCGTCAACCCGATGGTCTATCTCTTCGGCGCCAGCACGAGGGGCGCGATTTGGAACGACCTGTCACAAAGTTACGAACCCTCCGACGACGAGACCGAGATTCGAGACGCGCTCAACTACGTCCTCGAGAAAGGCGCCGACCAAGACCTCGGGTCGCTCGTCGTGATCACGGACGGCGCAGATACGACGTTCCGTGCCGAGACGCTCGGACTCGGTTCCGGTGTGCCAGCAATTCATGCCGTCATCATCGGAGGCGATGATCCGCTCGACGATCAGGCGATCGTGTCGTTGCGTGCCGATACGACCGCATACGTGGGCGTGCCGGCGATCATCCGAGCCGACGTGCGTGCGGTCGGCGACTTGCGGCAGAGCGAACTTCGCGTCCAGCTCTGGCGCGAGAGCAGCCTCGAACAAGAGAGCATCGCCGTGCTCGATGAGACCGGCAGAGGCACGGTTGGTTTCGAAGTAACGCCCAAGCAAACCGGACGGGCCCTGTACCGCTTGCTGATACCCGCCGCCTCCAACGACGAGGTTCCGCAGAACAACGATAGGGCAGCTCTCCTGCGCGTCGGCAGGGAGCGGCTGCGCGCTTTGCTCGTCGCAGGCCGCCCGAGTTGGGATGTTCGATTCCTCAGGGATTTCCTCAAGCGCGACGGGTCAGTCGACCTGGTTTCGTTTTTCATCCTGCGGGCTGCGGCCGACCTGACCGCCGCACCTACCAACGAGCTCGCACTGATCCCGTTTCCTACCGACGAGCTCTTTCGTGAGCATCTTGGAAGCTTCGATGTCGTGGTCTTTCAGAACTTCGACTACGCCCCATACGAGATGGCTACGTACTTGCCACGCATCCGCGACTACGTGCAGCGCGGCGGCTCTTTCCTCATGATCGGGGGCGACAGGTCGTTCGCAGAGGGGCGCTATGGCGGCACCGCAATCGAAGAAATCCTGCCGGTGAAGCTCGGGTCGCCCGGTGTGCTCAAGGGGAGCTATCGGGCCGAGGTGAGCAAGCGGTTGGCGCGCCACCCGATCGTCGCCTTGGGCCCCGACTCGGCCCTGACGAAGCAAACTTGGCGGTCGCTCCCCGCGTTGCACGGCGCGAACGTGGTGAGCGCGGTTAAAGAAGACGCTCAGGTTCTGCTAAGTCACCCGAGAGCGCGGCTCCAGAACGGCAAGCGACTCCCGATTCTGGTCGTAGGCGAGGCGGGGCGCGGGCGTGTCGCAGCGATGACGACGGACGCCTCGTGGCGATGGCGGTTTGCGGCGGACGACGCCACCGTGGGCTCGGACGAGTACGAGTTGTTCTGGGACCGAATGATCCGCTGGCTCACGCGAGATCCGCTCCTCGAGCCCGCGCGGATCTCGACCGACCGAGAGAGATACGGGGTTGGTGCGGAACTCGTGGTCTCGGGTCGTCTTCGGGACACAGCATATCGGCCGATGAAGAAGGCACGCGTGGCTCTTCACTACCAACCCGCCTCCGATGACAAGCCCGTGGCGCTCGTCACCGCCGATCAAGAAGGACAGATCCAGACGACGGTCGAGGCGCCCAACGAGCCGGGGGCCTATGAGGTCGTCGCCTCCGTGGAGGGCGAGGAGGTGGCGCGGGAGGTGTTCATCGTCGAGGAGAGCGGCGACGAGCTCGCGGATCTCGAGGCTATCCCCGAGCAGTTCCAGGCAGTCGCCGAGCAGACTGGGGGCCGCGTGTTCCTGGGCATTGAGGACGTGCCCCCCTTGGCAGCACTCGCGGCCACGAACCGGCGGGCGGCGGGGCTGGTCTCGAAGCAACCCCTCTCGAACCCTTGGTTCATCTTCCTCACTCTGTTCGTGTTAGGCGCCACCTGGGTTCTGCGCAGGCGCTGGGGGCGTCGATAAACCCCGACTCCCCGTGACGCGCGTTTCCTCCCTGGACATCGCCTCCGGCCATCCTAGAGATACACGTCTCGCCCATGCAGCCCACTAAGTTACGCGGCGCCCGTACGAACAACCTCCGTTCCATCGATCTCGACATTGCCCCGGGTACGTACCTAGCGATCGTGGGCCCGTCGGGCGCAGGGAAATCGTCGCTTGCCTTTCGGACGCTCTACGCCGAAGGCCAACGCCGCTACGTCGAGAGCTTCAGTGCGTACGCACGGCAGTTCCTCGAGCGGCTCGCAAGGCCTCCGGTCGACGAGCTCGACCCAGTGCCCGTCGGCATTGCGGTGGACCGCCAGGCGCCGGTACGGACGAGTCGGTCGACCGTCGGCACCATGACGGAGATCGCGGACTACGCGAAACACCTCTGGGCGCACGCCGCGGAGCTGCACTGTCCGGGCTGCGGGTCCCTCGTGCATCGGGACGCTCCGACGCGCGCCGCGCAAAGCGTGATGACCGAACTCGCCGGGGAGAAGCTCCTGGTCACGTACCCGGTGGCGGTGGCTGACGAGGAGCACTTCATCGGCGTCCGCGAAGGCTTACTCCGGGAAGGCTACCGCCGGGTTCGGGTCAAAGGAAAGGTTCGCGACCTCGATGAGGTTCCGCCGAGCGACGTGACGAAAGGGCGCAGCACACACCTCGACGTCGTTGCTGACCGAACCGTCGCGCGGCCACGGGACCAGGCGCGGTTGGTCGAGGCGCTCGAAGACGCCATGCGAAGGGGCGCGGGTCACGCGACGGTGTGGTCCGCCGGGGGCGCGGAACTTGGGTTCTCCGAAGGGCTTCACTGCCCAAAATGTGACCGCAGTTTTCGACGCGCCACGCCTGGACTCTTCAGCTTCAACAGCCCCATCGGGGCCTGTGAGACCTGCCGAGGGTTTGGGCGCACCATCGAGATCGACCTCGAGCGGGTGATGCCCGATTTCAATCTGTCCCCCGACGATGGGGCGATTCGCGCGTGGCAAGGCAAGGCCACGACCTGGGAGCGCAAGGAGCTCAAGAAGAACGCGAAGAAGATGGGTGTTTCCCTCGACAAGCCGCTGGTGGATTGGACCCCGGAGCAGCTCGATTGGCTCATCGAGGGCGACGCCATCGGCTACCCCAAAGGTTGGTGGGGGATTCGCAGCTGGTTCAAGTGGATGGAGTCCCGCGCGTACAAAATGCACGTGCGCGTGTTTCTTTCACGCTATCGGAAGTACGAGAAGTGCGCAGACTGCAACGGCACCCGCCTCAAGTCCGAAGCGCTCGCGTGGCACATCGATGGTCTCAGCGTTCCGGAGCTCTACGCGCTTCCGGCATCCGACGCGCTGGCGTTCTTGGAGAGGCAGGAGGAACGCTTTACCGGCGACGCGGGCGCGGCGCTGCTTTGGCGAGAGGCGATCGGGCGTCTTCGGGCGCTCCACGATGTCGGCCTCGGCTACCTTTCGCTGGATCGCACGTCACGGACGTTGTCCGGCGGTGAGACCCAGAGAGTCGCGCTCACCAGCGCGCTCGGGGCCACACTCAACGGTGCGATGTTCGTCCTAGATGAGCCGACAGTGGGGCTGCACCCGCGGGACGTCGAACGATTGCTCGGTGTGGTCAAGGCTCTCTCGAAAGACGAGAACATCGCGGTCGTGGTCGAGCACGACCCAGAGATGATCCTCGGAGCAGACCGGGTCGTCGAGCTCGGGCCGGGTGCCGGCGAAAACGGCGGGCAGATCGTGTTCGACGGTACCCCTGCCGCGCTGCGAAAGGCAAAGACCGCGACGAGCGCCGCGCTTCAGTCCAACGGGGTGGTGTCGAAGGCCCGGCGCAAGGCGAAAGGCTGGATCGAGGTGAAGGGCGCGTCAGGGCACAACCTGCGCTCGGTCGACGCCGCGTTCCCCCTTGGCGTGATGACCTGTGTGACGGGCGTCAGCGGCTCGGGGAAGAGCAGCCTGGTCCTCGAGACGCTCCTGCCTGCCGTTCAACGAAAGCTCGGCGTGAAGTCGGAGGGCGCGCCGCTCGAGCACGAGCGCATGGCTGGGTTTGATTCGCTCGAAGGCGTGGTGGGGGTGGATCAAGCTCCACTGGGCCGAACTTCCCGCGGGAACGCCGCGACATATTTGAAGATTTGGGAGACCTTCAGGAAGCGCTTCACCCAGCAGCCGCTCTCCAAGGAGCGGGGTTACAAGCCGGGGTTCTTCTCGTTCAACGTGGTCGGGGGGCGCTGTGAAGCCTGCCGCGGCGACGGTGCCGAAACGGTCGAAATGCAGTTCTTGGCCGACGTCGTCTTCAGCTGCCCGGAGTGCCAGGGACGGCGCTTCGTCGGCCCGGTGCTCGACGTGACCTATATGGGTCTCAACATCGCGGATGTCCTCGAGTTGACCGCACACCAGGCGGCGGAGCGCTTCGTCGACGATGCGATTCTTTCCCGGGCCCTCAAGCCGCTACTCGACGTGGGCCTCGGGTACCTCCGGCTGGGGCAGCCTCTCAACACGCTCTCGGGCGGCGAGGCACAACGCCTGAAGCTCGCTGAGGCGCTTCTCCGAGCGACGCCCGGCTCTCTTTTGGTGTTCGACGAGCCGACCGCCGGCCTTCACGCCAACGACGTCGAGCCATTGATGAAGGTCTTAGACGATCTCGTCGAGCGAGGCGACACCGTCATCGTGGTCGAGCACGATATGCACGTCGCGGCTCTCGCCGACCACGTCATCGATCTCGGGCCAGGGGCCGGAGGCGGGGGAGGCCGTATCGTTGCCCACGGGTCGCCGGAGGCCGTGGCGAAAAAGAAGTCGTCCCAAACGGCGCCGTATCTGGCGCGCGCACTGGGCAAGTCGGGGAAGAAACGAGCGGCGCCCCGGAAGAAGAAGCAGGACGCCGCTGCACCGCTGCGAGAAATCCGAATCGCCGGCGCACGGGAGCACAACCTCAAGAACATCACGGTGCACATCCCGCGCGAGGAGCTCGTCGTGCTGACTGGGCCGAGCGGAAGCGGCAAGAGCACCTTGGCGTTCGACGTCTTGTTCGCAGAGGGGCAGCGCCGGTACCTAGAAACACTGTCGCCCTATGCGCGCCAGTACATGCCGCAGCTCCCGAGGCCGTCGGTCGATCAAGTGGTTGGCGTTCCACCAAGCGTGTCGCTCGAGCAGCGAATGACGAGGGCGGGAGCCAACTCGACAGTGGCCACGGTGACCGAGGTCTCCCACTATCTGCGCCTGATCTGGGCTCGTATCGGGGTCCTGCATTGTGTCGACTGCGACGTGCCGATCGCAGCGCGCCCGGCGAGTCAGCTCATTCACGCCGTGAAGCGGCGATTCGGGGCCAAGAAGGTGACGCTGCTCGCGCCGGTCGTGCGGGGACGGAAGGGGATACACCGGGAGTTGCTCAAGAAGGCGATGAAGGACGGGTTCACCGAGGCCCGCATCGACGGTGATCTGCGAACGCTCGAGCCAGGGATGAAGCTCGACCGCTACACGGAGCACGACGTCGAACTCGTCGTCGGCCGCGCGTTGGGCAAGAGCGCCGGCCTCTTGGCTCTCCTCGAAAAGGCCCTACAGGTCGGTGACGGGGCCGCCTGGGCCGTTGCGGGCAGCGAAGAGATGCAGCTCTCGAGTAAGCAGGCGTGCCCGAGTTGTGGCCGCGGATACCCCGAACTCGACCCTAGGTTCTTCTCCTTCAACACACGGCAAGGGCAGTGCCCCGCATGCGAGGGGCGCGGCGAAATCATCAAGAAGAATCGGCGTGGTCGCCGACGCAAACGCGCCGTGGAGAGGCGTCTGTGCGACCAATGCGATCAGACTCGCCTGTCGCCGCTCGCGCGTGGTGTCACGGTGGACGACATGTCGATCACGACGCTCTTCGACCTGAGCGTCTCCGAAGCGGTCGAGGCGCTCCGCGAGTTCGAACTCGATGGCCGGGACGCCACCATTGCCAAGACGCCGCTCCAAGAAGCGCTTCGCCGCCTCTCCTTTCTCGAAGAGGTCGGCTTGGGCTACCTCGGCCTCGGGCGCGCAGCCAATACCTTGAGCGGCGGCGAGATGCAGCGGGTACGGCTCGCAGCGCAACTCGGCAGCGGGCTGACGGGCGTGTTGTACGTCCTCGACGAACCCACCATCGGCCTACACCCCCGCGACACGGGACAGCTCTTGGGTGCGCTTCGGGGCTTGGTGGATCGAGGAAACTCGGTGCTTGTCGTCGAGCACGATGCCGACACCATTCGCGCGGCAGATCACGTCATCGACGTCGGACCGGGCGGCGGAAAACACGGTGGCCGTGTCTTGTCACAAGGTTCGCTGCGCAAGATGAAGGGGTCCGTGACCGCGGCCGCCCTCGCACGGCCGCCGCATGTGCCAACCAAGCGCCGCAGCACACGAGACGTCTCATGGTTGGAGCTGAGCGGGGTCAACCACCACAACCTGCAAAACGTCGATGTGCGATTCCCGCTCGAACGTTTCGTGGCGGTGACCGGCGTGAGCGGTTCGGGCAAGAGCTCATTGGTGCGCGAGGTCCTGCTGCGAGCGACGCGCGAAGCGGTCGGGATGGTCAACGACCAGCCTGCCGGTGAGTTCCAGAAGATCAAAGGCTTCCGGTCTCTGAAGCGCGCCATCGAGATCGATCAGAGCCCAATCGGACGCACACCGCGCTCGGTTCCGGCGACGTACATCGGCATCTGGAACACGGTGCGTCAGCTCTTGGCAGGGACCCCCGAGGCCCGCGCACGAGGCTACACGGCAAGCCGCTTCTCGTTCAACGTCGAGGAGGGTCGATGCCCCGAGTGCAAGGGCCAAGGTTCGATTCACGTCGAGATGGCGTTCCTCCCCGACGTCAACGTCCCTTGTGAGACCTGCAACGGGATGCGTTTCACGCCCGAAACTCTCTCGGTACGCTGGCAGGGCCTCAACGCCGGCGAGCTGCTCGAGTTGGAAGTCTCCGAAGCGGTCGAGGTGTTCTCGCCAGTCAACAAGATTCGTCAGCCGCTCGAGCTTCTCGATGAACTCGGCCTTGGCTACCTGCACCTCGGGCAGGCCTCGAACACGCTCAGCGGCGGTGAAGCACAGCGCATCAAGCTCGTCTCAGAGCTCGCTGCAGGCCTCAACACCGGGCCCAGCCTCTACGTCATGGACGAACCGACGACCGGCCTTCACCGCAACGACGTCGACCGCCTCCTCGGCGTCCTCGATCGCCTCGTCGAACGCGGCGACACCGTCGCGGTCATCGAGCATCACCCCGACGTCATGCTCGCATCCGACTGGATCATCGACCTCGGCCCAGAAGGTGGCATTCACGGCGGCCGGGTCGTCGCCCAAGGCACCCCCGAAGCCATCGCCAAACGAAAACGAAGCCACACCGGCGAAGTCTTACGCCGCGAGCTCGCGCGCTAGCGCAAAGCCGCGACCCGCAAACCGCCATCCACGCTCAACTGCCGGCCCGCTATCCGAAAGGGGTTCCGCGGTTTGGCGGTTCGCGGCGGGTTTGGGGGAAAGGGGGCTGACCCCTTCTTAGTGGGTGCCGAGTTCCTTGAGGTCGGGGCCGGCCAAGAGGGGAGTCGTTAGTTCTCGTTGCAGATCTGCTGCCGTTAGACCGTGCCGCACCTCTCGGACGCGGATGCCATCCTGGGTGAAGTCGAACACGCCGACGGGGCAGATGAGGCGGGTGAGCTGGGTTCCGGCTTCGGACGCAGCGCCACTGCCACCTTGCACGAGTGAGCCGAGCTCGTCCAAGGTGGCAGTGCTCAACCCGATGACGGGACATCCCAGCATCGAGGGGTCCTCATCGGTTGTCGCTCGTCCCGCTCGGGACACCGCGGTCACTTCGACCAACGCTAGCTCTGCGGGACTCTTGGTAGCGCCTTGCCCGAGCGCTTCGAGCGCGCTTCGCACGTCCTGTGGCAACCCTTCACCAAACCAAACGCCGCGTTTGGATTCGCACTCCTGGGCAGCGCGCGAAAGCACGCGCTCGAGGTCAGCTGCGTGCGCGGGCGATGGCATCGGTGAAGCGCCGGAAGAGGTAGCGCGAGTCGTGCGGACCCGCCGCGGCCTCGGGGTGATACTGGACGCTGAATGCGCCTGTCTCGACGTGCTCGATCCCTTCGCAGGTGTCGTCGTTCAGATGCAGGTGCGTGAGCTCGCACTTGTCTCTCAGCGAATCGACGTCGACGCAAAAGCCGTGGTTCTGGGTGGTGACCTCGATGCGTCCGGTCTTGAGATCCTTCACCGGCTGGTTGAGACCGCGGTGGCCAAACTTGAGTTTGTAGCTCTGGCCACCGAGGGCGAGGCTCATCAACTGATGGCCTAGGCAGATGCCAAATATCGGGCGCTGACCGAGCAGCTCGCGCACGGTAGCGATGCCGCCCGACACAGCCGCCGGGTCGCCAGGTCCGTTCGACAGAAATATTCCGTCGGGGTCGAGCGCCAGCACATCCGCTGCACTCGCCGTGGCCGGAACGACTGTGACCTTGCACCCCTCGTCGACGAGGCAGCGCAAGATGTTGAGCTTCACGCCAAAGTCCATCGCCACGACGTGCCATGGGCGGGCACCTTCTCGCGGCGAGGCCCACACCCCGCTGCCCTCGGTCCACTGGTACGTCTCGGGTGTCGTGACCTCGCCGGTGAGGTTCTGGCCTGTCATCGGAGGTGCCGCCTTGGCCCGGTCGTGGAGCGTCGCCGGGTCCTCCGTGCCGATGGCAGCCATTTGCGCGCCAACGTCTCGAATGTGGCGAGCGAGGGTGCGGGTGTCGACGCCCGTGATTCCGACGACTCCGCGCTCCGCGAGGTAGGCGTGCAACGACTCCTTGCTCCGCCAGTTGCTCTCAACGGCGGACAGTTCACGTACCACGAAGCCACGGAGGGCAGGGCGCTTCGCCTCGCTGTCCTCGATGTTGACCCCGGTGTTGCCGATCTGAGGCGCGGTCATCGTAACGATTTGACCGCAGTAGGAAGGGTCGGTGAGCACCTCTTCGTAGCCGGTCATGCCCGTGGTGAACACCGCCTCGCCGGTTGCCACGCCGTCGGCGCCAAAGCTCTGCCCAGAGAATCGGGTTCCGTCCGCAAGTACCAAGTGTGCTTCTTTGGTCATGTTCCCAGCTCGTAGACGATCTTGCCTCCGACAATCGTCATCGAAGGCCTCCCTCTCAGCTCGCGGTCAAGCAGCGGCGTGTTGTGCGACTTGGAGCGTAGCGCTTCTTTGGTGAGAATCCATTGGGCGTCGGGATCGAGGACCGTGACGTCGGCCCGCCGACCCTCCCGAAGCGAGCCACCTTCAAAGTCCGGGATCAGTCGGGCGGGAGCGGTCGAGAGGGACTCCACGAACCGCAAGGGTTTGAAGACACCGTCGCGAACGAGTTGAAACATTGACCCAATCGCCGTCTCGAGGCCGTTGATCCCGAGCGAGGCTGCCTCGAACTCGCAGTCCTTCTCGAGGTCGGTGTGCGGCGCATGGTCGGTCGCGATGCAGTCGATCGTGCCGTCGGCCAACGCTTCTCGGAGGGCTTCTCGGTCGGCCTCCTCTCGAAGCGGTGGGTTGACCTTGCAATAGGTGTCGTAGCTTAGGAGCGCCTCATCGGTGAAGAGCAAATGGTGGGGCGTCACCTCCGCGGACACTCGCAGGCCCCGTGCCTTGGCCTCGCGAATCAGTCGCACTGCACCCAGGCTCGAAATGTGTGCCACGTGGTACCGGGCACCTGTCGTCTCCGCGAGTATCAGATCCCGCGCCACAATGATGTCCTCGGCTGCGCGCGGCCAGCCTCGCAGTCCGAGCCGAGTAGAGCGGGCGCCTTCGTGCATCTGCGCGCCTTCGGTGAGGTGATGGTCCTCACAGTGCTGGCTCACCAGCAGATCAAAGGTACGCGCGTACTCCATCGCGTGTCGCATCACCGCTGCGTTCATCACGCAAACGCCGTCGTCGCTGACGCCGATGGCCCCCGCCTCCCGCAGGTCCGCCATCTCGGTGAGTTCGGCGCCGTTCTGACCCTTGGTCACCGCACCAAAAGGCAGCAGCCGGGCGCCTCCGTACTCCTTGGCGCGCGCGATCATCATCTCGGTGATGGCGCGCGTGTCATTGGTTGGCTTCGTGTTCGGCATCGGGCACACCGCCGTGAACCCGCCCGCCGCCGCAGCTTCCAATCCGGAGGCAATGTCTTCTTTGTACTCCTGCCCCGGCTCGCGAAGGTGCACGTGCAAATCGACGAAGCCCGGGCACACCCAACGTCCCGCCACATCGATGATGCGCACGTTCTCGCTGGGCGTGTAGGTGGCGGCCGCGTCGCGCCCCACATCCTTGATGCGACCCGCTTCGATCACGACGTCGGCGATTTCGTCGAGCCCCTGCGATGGGTCGAGAACGCGCCCGCCCCGAAGGATGATCATCGAAGGAAGGATGATCATCGAGGGAGGGACGATCAACTGGCTCACCATAGCGGTCCGCAGTTACGTGACGGACCCAAACCAGTCAACCCGGTCAGCCGGCCTTGCGGTGAAGATCGTCGTCATCGGCGGCCGCCACGGTGCCGACCGAGGACGAAAGCTTCGCCTGCGACTTCTTTTGCTCGACGCGCTTCTTCATCGTCATGACCTTGCGGTACACCGCGGCGAAATCTTTGTTGCGGGTGGCCATCGAGGGGGTGCCGCCGCGCAAGAGGGTTTGCAGGATGAATTCGAGAACTTGAATCTCGCCTTCGGAGAAACTGTTGCTGATGCGCATGCGATCGGATCTACCACCGGTCCGGGCACATGACAATCAGTGACGTGCCATGTAGGGCCACAGGACGTCATGTGGTTTCGAGCTTCCGTATCCAAGCCCCCAAGAGTCCATTGTTTCTAGGATTGGCCATACCGCTATCAACGATCGCAAGTCCGGGCTCCAGCCCCCCTACGAGGTTGACAAACCAGTGGAACATAGAGGCGGGCGTGGTGAACTAGTGGTCGGCGGCGGTGACACGGACGATCTCGTCGATCGTGCTCACGCCCTGCTGCACTTTGTTGAGCCCCGCCATGCGTAGGGTCTGCACCCCGTCGCGGATCATCTCGTCCTTCACCTCGGCGGTCGATCCGCCCTGGAGAACGATCTCGCGGAGTCGGTCCTTGAAGGGCATGACTTCGTACAGCGCGACTCGACCCTTGTAGCCGGTATCGTTGCAGACCTTGCAGCCAGTCCCGCGGAAGGCGACGACGTTCGGAATCTCGTTTTCCGGGAAACCCACGTCGAGAAGCGCCTGCTCGTCGGTCGGCACCTGGACCTTGCACTCTTGACAGATCTTACGTGCGAGACGCTGGGCCAACACGAGATTGACCGATGCGGTGACCAAGAAAGGCTCAACGCCCATGTTGAGCAGACGAGTCACCGTACTGGGTGCATCGTTGGTGTGGAGGGTCGACAAGACCAAGTGGCCCGTCAACGCGGCCTTAACCGCAATCTCGGCGGTTTCAAAGTCTCGAATCTCACCGACCATGATGATGTCGGGGTCCTGACGAAGGAACGACCTGAGGGATGCCGCAAAGTTCAGGCCGATGTCCTCGTGCATCTGCACCTGGTTGATGCCCATCAAGTTGAACTCGATGGGATCCTCAGCCGTGTTGATGTTGGTCTCGACGTCGTTCAAGTCCGACATGGCAGAGTAGAGCGTCGTCGTCTTGCCGGAACCGGTCGGCCCGGTGACCAAGACCATCCCGTACGGTTGGTGGATGGCGTCGCGAAAATCCGAAAGCGGCTTCTGCTCGAAACCGAGCTTGGTCATATCGAGCTGCAGGTTCGACTTGTCGAGAAGACGCATGACGATCTTCTCGCCCCACATCGTCGGCACCGCAGACACGCGATAGTCCATCTCGCGGCCCTTACCGAGCTTGAGCTTGATACGCCCATCCTGCGGCAAACGACGTTCTGCGATGTCGAGCGACGACATGATCTTCAATCGGGATGCGATGGCATTCTTGAGCTTGATCGGAGGCGTCATCTCCTCGTGCAACACCCCGTCGACCCGATAGCGGACGCGAAGCACACGTTCGTAGGGCTCGACGTGAATGTCCGAGGCACCTTGCTTGATGGCGTTCAGCAGGATCGCGTTACAGAGCCGGACGACTGGTGCATCCTCGCTGGCCCGTTCGAGGTCGAGGAGGTTGTCGTCATCCTCCAAGGTGGCGACTTCGATCTCGGACTCGTCGAAGCCCTCCATGATGTCGTCGTAGGAAATTTCAGGCTGCGCATAAGCTTTCTCGAGCGCCGCGAGAATCGCGCTTTCCGAAGAAACGACGGGCTCGACGTTGTAGCCCGTGAGGAATTTCACATCGTCGATCGCGTTGAGATTCGACGGGTCCGCCATCGCCACGATGAGCGAGCTACCTGCGCGGGACACGGGGATGATCTTATGTCGCTCGCAAACCTGCGGGCTGATGAGCTTCAGGATCTCGCGATCGATCTCGTACTCGGAGAGGTCGATCGATTGGACGCGATACTGCTCGCTCAGGAAGTCGGTGATCTCCTGATCGGAGATGGCCCCGAGGCGAGCCAGCGCGTAGCCCAGACTGATGTTGTCGTCCTTTTGGTGCTTCTGCGCTTCCCGCAGCTGCTCGAGGCTGATTCTCTTCTCGCGAACGAGGAGCTCACCGAGTCTATTTCTGCTCATACCTGTTACTTCCCCAACAAGATCCAGTCTTAGTATATTTATTCACAAAAATCGATAAGACTCAAGTATTGCACTCTGCGCGCCTCACCGAAGCGGCCGATCCGTCGCGGGAGGGAGACTATGAGAGGTAGCTTACCTCCCGAACAGGCCATTTCCGAAATCCTGGATTTCCTGAGCGTTTATGGGCGCTTTCCCGAGGCCCGGGGCCATCTTGGCTTGCCGTCGAGCGGTCGTCGCGGTACCGAGCGGGAGTGGCGAAGGCAAAAAAGCAAATCACAGCGGCTCCGAAGGACGCTGCAGAGGCCCTTGAGCAGATCGAGCAGCCCAAGATGAACTGGAAAGTGTTGGGCCTCATTGGCCTGGCGCTAGCGGTCGTATGGGTCATTGCCGGCATCCTCCAGCCCACCATCGGTTACGTGGGGCTGATCCTGGCCGGGGTGCTCACCCTCGTCGCGCTCGGTTTTCTGATCTGGGTCTGGCGCCTCACGCGCAAGTCCGCCGATATCGCGGCCATCCTCAAAGGAGCGACCGACAAAGAGGGCCGGCTCGCGGCGCTCGAGCAGCTCCGGGCGAGGCAGACCCCGGGCGGCAAGGATGCGCTCAATGCCATCGCCCAGGCTCAGCTCGTCGCGCAAGAGGCTCCCGCCGATGCCATTCAGATTCTCGAAGAGATCGACATCAACAAGGCGCCGGCGATGGTCCAGGACGACGTCCGGGCCAATCTCGCGATGTTCTATCTCATGACCGGCCGTGCCCGAGACGCACGCGAGCTCGCCAACGAGATTCGCCTCGACCGCCAACCGCAGGCAAAGGCCAAGGCGATGTACGCGGCGGTCGTCGCTGAATCGCTCGCGCGGACCGGAGAGCCGGAAGAAGCGCGCAAGCTCCTCGAAACTTACGATCCGCAGGACAAGGAGTTCGGACAGGTGTCCGGCATGCTCCTTCGGGCGCAGGTCTACACGTACACCGCGACGAAAAAGCGTGGGCGCGCGCGGACGGCAATGGAGCAGCTCCTCGAAATCGATCCCAACATGGTGGCCGCGTTCGTTCAGAAGGGCACTCGGCCCGAACTCAGCCGCCTCGCCAAGCAGGTGCTGGCCGGCGCAGGCGCGCTTCCGAAACCAAAGATGAGCGCCCGTCCGCGCTAGACGCCAGTGAGCACGCGCACCTGGACCATCCGTGAAGTCCTCGAGTGGGCGGCACAGGATTTCGCCGCCCGCGGGATCGAAAGCCCGCGACTGGATGCCGAGTTGCTCGTCGCGAAGGCGTTGGAGACCGACCGGGTCGGGCTCTACCTTGATTTGAACCGGCCGTTGGTCGATCAGGAGCGGAACGCGATTCGGCCTCTGGTGGCCCGTCGCAGGGACCGTGAGCCCGTCGCGTATATCCTCGGGCACCGTGATTTTTGGGGCCGGCGTTTCGAGGTCACCCCAGACGTACTGATTCCGCGCCCGGATACAGAGACGCTGGTGGAGCACGCACTCAAATGCATCCCCGAGGACGCCGGATGCCGTGTGCTCGACGTCGGAACCGGCAGCGGCGCCATCGCGGTGACAATCGCAGCCGAGCGGCCTCTCGCCCGGGTGACCGCCACCGACATCTCCGATGCCGCCCTGAAGGTCGCGTCACAGAACGCGGAGACGCTCGCGGTAGCGAGCCGGATTCGGTTCGAACGAGCCGACCTGCTGTGCGGCGACGAGCGATACGACATCATCGTCTCGAACCCGCCGTACATCGCCCAGGCAGAGATAGCAGGGCTCCAGCCCGAAGTCCGGGAGCACGAGCCGCTGAGCGCGCTCGAAGCGGGGGAGGATGGGCTGGACGTCGTGAGAGCGCTGCTAGCCGCCGGAGTGACCGCCACGGACGCCGGCGCGCAGATGTTGATCGAGGTTGGGATAGGGCAAGCCCCGTCGGTGGTCGCGCTCGCGTCCGAACACAGCGAGTGGGAGTCCGTCGCGGTGCATCTCGACCTCAACCGCATCGAGCGGGTCGTTCACCTGCGGCGTATCTGACGCAACCATAGCTCGACGAACAGCAGCGCGACGGCGAGAAGAAGCAGCCACGGCGCGAGCGGTTGCTCGATGCCCTCCGAGACGCCCGCCGCGACTGGGTCGAGCTTGCTCTCCAGCTCGGGCGGACCGTTGGTCACCAGGTCGCTCTCGCCGGGTGGCGCGTCGACCACGAACGCGAAGCGCGCGCCGTTGACGCCGTTGACCAAAACTCGATAGGCGCCGATCTCCCCCGTGTCGCGAAACGACACGCGATCGGCTTCGGCCAGATCCACGGTTCGGCCGGTTGGGGTGACGACCTGCATGCGTTGGGTCGAGGTCGACCCAGGAAGGGAAACGGCCGAGTAGGGCTCCACCGAGTGGTCGGTGCGTCCCGCCAGGCGGCTTAGCGTGTCGAGCACGAAGGGAACGAACACAGGTTGATAGGGCAAGTCTGTCCATGCGTCGTCGACAGTCGTCGCGAACATCGCGACCCGGCCGCTTCGATAGCGGTGTTCCACCAGGGCAGGGGCGCCGTCGCTGAACCGCGCGGTCACGACGGCCGCGAGCGACATCTCCGCGATTGGCGTCCGCCCTTGCACCTTCGCCTGATCGAGCTCGGGAAGTTCACTCGACCGAAGTGACACCGGCTGCTCTTCCATCCGCGTCGCCGTGAATCTCCCGGGCAGCAGCTCGCGCAGCACGCTGCCGTAGGCGCGCGGATTGATGCGATCACCTGCCGTGATCCAAAGGCTGCCGCCGCCGCCGACGAAGCGTTGTATCAAGGGAAGCCATTTCTCATCGAGGGTGGCGTTCGCCAGCACGAGGACATCCGAGCGGATGATGGCGCTCTCAGACAGGTCCTGCGCGTCGAGGGTTTCGACCGCAAAGGACCGGCCGATCCGCGGGGCCACGCCGAGCGCGTGACTCAGGAAGGCGGTCTCACGTTTTCGGGGGTCCGGATGTGGATCGCCATCGACGAGCAGAACGTGGATGGTATCGGACCCCAACAAGACGCCCCGGATATTGTCCGCCGGGAGGACGTCATCGGGGTCGAGCCGCAGCTCGACCACTGCGTCGGTGGTCCCGGCGGGAATGGTCAGTGCCGCCTCGCCACCACCCTCGATGGCTTGCACGGGCGCCTCGTATGTTTCCTGGCCCTTCTGCCGCAGACGGATCTTCTGCGGGGCTCGTGTGGCGGTGCCCGCAATCTCGACCTCGAGTCGCAGCCCCTCAGCGGACTCGCGATCGCCGACTACTTCGACCGAGGCGATGCGGCGATTGTCCGGATTCGGAGTGGACACCTCCTCGAAATCCACGCCAATGCCACGTGTCGGCCATTCACATTCGTCCGAACGTGTGCCGGGGCTAAAGTCGGACAACACCAGCAAGCGGCGGTCGGGCAGTTCGCTTTCGAGCAGCAGCTCCACCGCAGTCCGGACGGCGTCACACAGCGCGTCTCCGCGGGTCGATCGCGGATCGATCTCGTCGAATACGCTCTCGGCCAACTCGAGCTCGGTGCGCCGTCGGACCCACACCCGAGGGGGCTTTCCCGACAACACTACCGAGACCTCCGAGCCTTCCGGCAACTTCCGAACTTGCTCCTCCGCGACATCGGCGGCCCGTTCGATCAGTGTCTTGCCCTCGTGAATCGCTGCCATCGACAACGAATCGTCGAACACGACCGCGAGCGCATGCTGCCGATCGAGCAGGCTCGACTGTGCCACGCGATAGGGTCCCGCGGCCACGAACACGAGGGCGGCAACCAGCAACACGCGAACGATCAACAACAGCATGTCCACGACGCGAAGCCGAGCAGCGCGCGTAGCGTGGATACGATGAAGGAAGGCGATGGTCGGTAACGTCTGTTTGGGCAGCTTCTGCCGCCTCAACAGATGGGCGATGAGGGGAATCGCGACCGCGACGAGGCCGGCCAGGGCCCATGGGAGACCAAACCCCATGACTCACCCGTCCCGCAGGAGCTGAAGCAGCGTATGCTCGGGCGGCGTGTCAGTTCGGGCTAGAAAATAGCGTCCACCGGCGGCCACGACGCGGCGTTGGCACGACGCAACGAACGCATCGACCTCCTCCAGATAGCGCCGGCGGAGGCCTTTGGGGTCGACCTCGACAGGCGCCTCTCCTTCGAGCCCCTCGAAGTGCATGGGGTGCTCGTAGGGGAGCTCCAACTCCGCTGGGTCCATGACGTGAAGCACGATGGTTTGATGGCCACGCGCTTGAATCCGAGCCACCGGATCGAGCGCGTCAGTCCCGAGATCCAGCAGGTCACTCGCGATGACCACGAGCCCCATGCGGCCCGCTTGCTCGATCAATTTGTCGAGCGCGCTGTGCAGCGCGGTCGCGCCCGTCGACCGTGAAGGTTCGGCCAGCGTGCGCATCAGGTAGTCGAGGTGGGCCGGCCCGGAGCGAGCCGGCAAGCGATCACGAATGGCCTCATCGAAGGTGACCAATGAAACGGCGTCGCCTTGGCGCGTCAAGACGTAGGCGAGCGCAGCGAGGAGCGTCGCTGCGTAGTCAATCTTGCTGACGTCGCCGCTCCCCCAATGCATCGACGGCGAGATGTCGAGCGCGAGCGTTCCGCGCAGCTGGGTCTCATGCTCGAAATGTTTGATCGTATACCGATCCGAGCGGGCGTAGGCGCGCCAATCGATCAGTCGAGGGTCGTCGCCCGGCCGGTAAGCTCGGTGCTCCTTGAAGATCGCGCTCGGCCCGCGGTGGGGGCTGCGGTGCATACCCGCCAACAGCCCGTCGACGGTGCGCTTGGCCCGAAACGTGAGCCCAGCCAGACGTGCGGCGAGCTCGGGTTCGAGCACATGGGTCACGGCTCGATGCTTTGCTTGATGCCTTCGATCACATCGGCAGCGGTCACGCCTTCAGCTTCAGCGCGGAAGTTCATGACGAGACGATGTGTCAGAATGGGCTCGATCAGCGCACGCACGTCTTCGACCTCGGCGGCATATCGTCCGTGGAGAACGGCGCGCGCTTTGGCGCCCAGAATCAACCCCTGGCTCGCGCGAGGGCCCGCGCCGAACGCGACGTTCTTGCGGACGAGCTCCGAGGCGTTGCGGTCGTCCGGCCTCGAGGATCTCACCAAGTTCACCGCGTGCTGAATCACGTGGTCGGCAGCCGGGACGCGTGGCACGAGGTCCTGAAAACCGACGATGTCCTGTGCGGAAAGGACCGGAGTGATGGTCGTCGGCAACGGCGCAGTGGTGCGCTTCACAATGTCGACTTCTTCGTGCTGGCTCGGGTAGCGAACGTCTATCTGAAACAGAAACCGGTCGAGCTGTGCCTCAGGGAGTGGATACGTTCCCTCCTGCTCGATTGGGTTCTGGGTCGCAAAGACCAAGTACGGCTGCTCGAGAGCGTAGGTATTGCCGCTCGCGGTGACCTGGCCCTCTGCCATCGACTGCAACAACGCGGCCTGCGTCTTGGGGGGTGCACGGTTGATCTCGTCGGAGAGCAGGATGTTGGTAAACACCGGCCCTGGGATGAAGCGGAAGTGACGCTTTCCGGTGGTCGCGTCCTCTTCGAGAACGTCGGTCCCCGTGACGTCGCTCGGCATCAGATCGGGCGTGAACTGGATGCGGTTCGAGTGAAGCGACAAGGCATCAGCCAGGGTCGTGATGAGCAGGGTCTTGGCGAGGCCCGGCACGCCGACAAACAACCCATGTCCGCGCGCGAACAAGGCGATGAGCAAGAGCTCGATGACCTCGTCCTGACCGACGATGCGCTGCTTGAGCCGAGCGACGATTTCGTCACGCGCGGTCGACAGCTGTTGCACGCGCAGCACATCGGAGGCCGCGTCGCTGGGGGGTGGGGGCGGAGTGCTACGTACCGGTTCGCTCACGGGGACCTCTTAGCGCCTGGCGGGAGGAATTGCCACATTACTCCCGCAGACCCCCGAGCCCGGTGCAGAGCGCTTGTTCGCTGTCGGCTTGGGGAATGGGGAGCTCGGACAGAATGCAGTGGGGTTGGGGGTCGAAAGGATTGTGCGCGATCGCCTGATTTGCGGCATCTCGGGCTGCACCGAAGTCGGAGATGCGAAACAGTGCGGTCGCAAGACTCGACAGCGCGGGCGCATGCGTCGGGTACCGGGCGAGAGTTTGCTTCAGCGGCGCAAGGGCTTGTTGCGGCCGCCCCCCGGCAATGGCTGAACGGGCGTAACGTGATGCGACCACCGGGTCCTCGGGAGCAGCCTGATGGGCCTTTGCATACTCGACCGACGCTGCGGCAGGTCGGGAACGAGTCCACAAGAGGTCACCCAGCCGAAGATAGTTGCGCGCACGTTCGAGCTCCACGCCCGCCAACTCGTCTTGCTCCGTGGCCTCGCCGCTCAGGAAGCGCGGCATCAACCTCGCAGCGGGAGGCTTGGGCTCCTTCGACAGTCCGCTCCTCCAACGCTTCTCGAGGACCTTCCACGACACCCCTGCGACCCCTGCCAGAGCCTTGCGCGCGTCTCCACCTTCGCCCACGCGGCGAAGCGCTTGCTGCATCCCGGCGGATCCGTGCTCGCGGTAATACATCTCCATGAACGAGGAGACCTGCGCGAACGCCAGAGCCGCGGCCCGCTGCGTCGGCAGAAGAGCAATGGAGGGATGCAGTTGATCGAAGTCGAGAAGCTCATTGGCGGCCACGGCCTCGTGTAGCAGCTGACTGGAGGCCGGATCGTGCCGCAGCGTCGCCTCATCCTGTCGCCACCGTGTCTCCAGGAACTTCGCCAACCCTTCCTGCAGCCACACGGGCGACTGATCGAGCGTGACCTTCGTCATCAGCAGGTGGACGTATTCGTGGCCAATCGTGTCTAGCCACGGGTAGCCGTGCATCAGCGCACCAGGCGACACGATCATGAGCCGTCCCCACTTGCACAGCGCAATCGTGCCAGTCGTGCGAATCGCCTCGACCGACAGGGTCGACACCCGCGCCAGCGATTCGGCATCTGGATAAATCTCGAGCCGAATCGGGCTCACCATGCTGACGCCCAACTCGGCTTGCAGTGCCTCCGAAGCGGCCTTGAGGGTGTCGATCGCATAGGGGACGAGGATCTCGTCCGGTCCAGGCGCGTAGCGCACCTCGAAGTTCTCGTACGTGAACGTCTCGTAGTTCTTGGTAACCTCGTAGGTGTCGACGATGACGTCCGCGAGGCGGCCCAAGCTCGTCGGGGTGCGAGTGTCCCTCCGAAGCTCCGCGATCCCATCCGCTGCAGCCTCGTAGCCGCCTGCGTAGAACTCGGCGAGCACTTCGAGCTCGATGACCCGTGAAGTTCGCGGGTAGTCTTCGAGGTAACGTCGCAACAAGACTTGGGCGGGGACCCCTTCGCCCGCGGCGAGCGACGCCTCGAGCAGGTCGAGAACCTCCGAGCTCGTCGCGTTGTCGGCAGGCACCGGACTCGCAATCGAGCCGAGTAGGGCGCACGCTGCGAATAAGAGCAAGCGCCTCATCGCAGGAGCCTTTCATAGTAGTCGTCCACGGCCTGTTGGTAGCCCTCCGGGGGTGCGCCGTTCATCGCATCGAGCACACGACGACGCCACGCGAGTTCGTCGGCTTTGGAGCGGCCGGTCGGGATCTCGACACGCTGCTGCGAGCGCGTCCCCTTGCCCTTGTCCTTCCCGCCGCTGCCCCTTGAATTTTTGCGTTGGGCCTCGAGGTGCTGCCGTAAGCGTCGAAGCTGATCCGCCGCCGCGTCTTGCTGCTTGTTGGCCTCGAGCGGATCGCCTTCTTCGAGCGCCCGGACCGCTCGCTGCATCGGCCGCTCGATCGATTCGAGCTGCTCCGCGGCCTCTTCAGAAACCGGTACACCGCCGACTTCTTCGCGAAGCTTACGGGCGAGCTGGTGGGCCGCCTGCCGCGCGTCCGATTGGCGCTCAGCCTGCTTTCCGAGCTGCTGCCGTTCCTTGGGCGTCAGCGCGCCTGCGATGTCGGGGACGGCGCCCTGTGCGGCATCGCGAAGGTCTTGGGCACGCGCGGCCGCCTGACGGGACTGCGCCGCGGCGTCCGCGGTCTGTCCGCCTCGCCCACGGAACATCATCGCCGAGAGCTCGAGGTCCTTGGCGAGCGCGTTCGCGGCTTGGGCCAACCGGTTGGCCATCGACAGCGCTTCGCCGAGGTCGCCACCTTCGAGCGCTTTCCGGAAATCATTCAGGCGCTCGCCAGCTCGGCCCTGCAGGCTCGATTCATAGGGTCCGAGCGCGTCCTCGTTGACCCCGCCGAGGAGCTCCGCGACTTCGTCCGCAATCTTCTCGAGCTCACCACGGATCTCCGAAGCCAGCGACGTTTCCTTCCCCGCCACACGCTCGAGGGCTTTCTCACCGGCCCGGCGCGCCTTGTCGGCCATACGCTGCTGCTCGACCTCGAGATCTCGAATCGTATCGGTCGCCTTCATGAGTGCACGCTCACGAGGGCCGAAGCGCGCTTCGACGAGTGAATCCTCGCTCTGCGCAAGGGCCTGGGTCATCGCTTCGATGGTTTGATCCAGCCTCATGAGCGCCGCCTCGGCCGCATCGAGGTCGCCGCTCTCGAGCGCCTCTCGAACGCTCCGCAGCGCATCGGTGGACTCGTCGGCCTGTCGCGACTGTCGGTTGACGAACTCCCCAGGCACGTAGCGCATCACCTCCCGCAGCTGTTGTCGCAGAGTGTCGAGACGCCGCTCGGCTCTGTCCAGCGCCGCCATGAGCGCCCGATGCAACTCCGGTGTCATTCCTCGGCGCACCTCGCCGATCAGCGATGCGATCTCGCTGCGAAGCTGCTGCATCTCGCGGGCGATCTCCGCTGCATCGTTGAGACGCGCTTCGCTGATGAGGTCGGCAACCAACAGTGCGTCGTTTTCGAGCTCAGTCACGATGATGCGGTCGTACCGCGCCCGGAAAGAGGGCTCCGCGTTCGCTGCGTACAATGCGGCTTCCCGCTTGTGCATTCGGTCGAGGCGCTTTTTCATGTCGAGCAGGAGCGGGATGGTTCTTGGACCGCGGTGGTCGCCCACGTGCGCAAGAAGCGACATCACGCCGTTGTAGTGAATCATGCTCGCGTTGCGGCGTCGGAGCGCTTCTTTGAGTTTCTTGGAGAGCGGCTTTTCGAGTCGCACGGCCAAAGTCGCCAACAGCGTATCGAGCAGCTTCTCGAGTTCGATGATGCGGTCGCGACGGCGCGTGATCTCCGAGGCGAGCGTTAGAGTGCGGACGGCAGAGCGCCCAGCTCCGGGACCGTCCACCCGATTGCCATCTTTCGCTTCGAGCCACACCGTGACCGCGTCGGCCGGCGCAAGCGAGAACTCCTCCAAGTGCACCGTGGTCTCCTCGTAGTGCTCCGTCTCCGGGTCGTCAGACGGTGTCAGGACCGCCCGTCGAAGGTGCTCGCCGCTTGGAAGCTTGATGATCAGGGTCAGCTCCTGGACGCCGTGGTCATCGGTACTGTGATGCTCGAGGACGACCGGCTGCCGCCCTTCGACGACGATGTCTTCATTGGGCGCCAGGAGCGTCACCTGCGGCGGCTCGTCCAGCTGCACTTGAATCGATCGAGCGCGATGATCGACACGGCGTTCGCCCCGGGCCGACTCGACGTGCACCTCCAGCGGACCATCGGTATCGGCCACGAAAGAGGCGACAAACTGATCGCCCACGCGTTTGGCCTCGACGTGGCGCCCCGGCAACTCGAGCACGACCCGCGCAGCGTCGCCAATCGGAGAGATCGTGTATTCGACTGAGGTTCCCCGCGGCACGACCAGTCGATCGGCGTCATCCATGTGCTCGGCAGTGCGGCCCATGTAGTCGGGAAACAGAAGGTCGGCCGCCGTGCGAGCAACCACATGGCTCGTGCGCGTGCCCTCGACCTCTCCAATCTGCGCGTTCAACATCGCGTACCGCCCGGCAGCCGCACGATCAAAGTCGAGCGACCACCACGCAAATGCCGCCAGCACGAGAGTCGCCGCCAAGGCCGGCTGCAAGAGCCAGCGCCAGGGGATGAACTTGCGAGCGGGAGAATCGTCGAGTGAGCGCAAGAGCCGAACCCGTTGCGCAACGACCAACTCCCGCGAGAAGCCGCGTTCGGATTGAAGCTCGTACGCGCTCTGCAGCGGCGACAACAGGGAAGGCTGCCCAACCGCCACCAGTCCAAGCGCCCCATGCCGGCGAAGCTTGAGCAGCGGCTGAATCGACCAAGCCACCGCCCCGGTGGTCATCCCGAACACCGCCGCCCAACCGATGCACAACCAAACCAGTGGCGTCATCGGCCCAAGAACCCAGGCCACCAACACAAAGGAAGCAAGCCCAACCGCAGCCGCAGCCGCCACAATCCGCACCGCCAGCACAGTCGCCGCAGCAACCCGAAGCCGCCTCCGATACTCGGTCAGCTTACCCGACGAAGAACCCACCGCGTGATCCTAGCACGCACCCCCACAAAACCGACTCACGCCCCCAACCCCTCAACCGCCCCCCAAAGCCACCCGCGGCAGCGCGAGCCCAGCCTTAAACAGAAAAGCCGGAGCAACCCAATGCTCCGGCTCTTCCTCTGTAGGGTAGCAGTGGCCTTAGAAGCCCATGCCGCCCATGCCGCCACCGCCGTGGTCGTGCCCGCCCGCCATGGGGGGATCGTCCTTCGGAATGTCGGCGATCAAGGCCTCGGTGGTGAGCATCAGGCCCGCAACCGAACCCGCGTTCTGGAGCGCGCTACGCACGACCTTCGTCGGATCGATGACGCCGGCCTTGACGAGGTCGGTGTACTCCTCCGTCGCGGCATTGAAGCCGTAGGCTCCCTTGCCGTTGCGAACCTCGTTCACGACGATTGAGCCTTCGAGCCCCGCGTTCGCCGCGATCTGACGAAGCGGCTCTTCGATGGCGCGAAGCAGAATGCCGGTACCGATCTTCTGCTCATCGCTCAACTCGAGATTCGCGAGCGCCTTCTGCGCACGAACGAGCGCAACACCGCCGCCGGGGACGATGCCCTCTTCGACAGCCGCGCGCGTGGCGTGGAGCGCATCTTCGACGCGCGCCTTCTTTTCCTTCATCTCGATCTCGGTGGCTGCGCCGACCTTGATCACGGCCACGCCACCGACAAGCTTCGCGAGACGCTCCTGCAGCTTCTCACGATCGTAATCGCTGCTGGTGTCGTCGATCTGCTTGCGGATGGTCTCGATGCGGCCCGAGATGTCCTTCTTCTTGCCAGCGCCGTCGACAATGGTGGTGGTGTCTTTGTCGATGGTCACTCGCTTGGCGCGGCCCAAATCAGTGAGGGTCACGTTCTCGAGCTTGATGCCGAGGTCCTCGCTCACGACAGTTCCACCGGTAAGGATGGCGATGTCTTCGAGCATGGCTTTGCGGCGGTCACCGAAGCCCGGCGCCTTGACGGCGGCGGTCTGAAGGGTGCCACGAAGCTTGTTGACGACGAGCGTAGCAAGCGCCTCACCCTCGACGTCTTCGGCGAGAATGATGAGGGGCTTCTGCTGACGGGCAATCGCCTCGAGAACCGGCAGAAGGTCCTTCATGTTCGAGATCTTCTTCTCGACGATGAGGATGTAGGGATCTTCGATCTCGGCGACCATGCGCTCCGAATCGGTCACGAAGTAGGGCGACAGATAACCGCGGTCGAACTGCATACCCTCGACGACGTCGAGCTCCGTCTCGAGACCCTTGGCCTCTTCCACGGTGATGACGCCTTCCTTGCCGACCTTCTCCATGGCGCCGGCGATGATCTCACCGATGGTGCGATCGCCGTTGGCGCTGATCGTGCCGACCTGCGCGATCTCTTTCGGATCCTTCGTGGCCTTCGAGAGGCTCTTGAG
>CAXMRN010000126.1:0-15814 GCA_964195565.1 uncultured Polyangiaceae bacterium
TACGATGACAACAGCGACACGCTCGAGGGCTCGTCACCGCCTCCAGGTCGCATCGTGATCTTCAAGTTCCCGTCCGAGGAGAAGGCGCGGGCCTGGTGGGCGGACCCCGAGTATCAGGCCCTGTCCGAGCACCGCCGCGCGGGCACCGAGATGCAGTTCCTCACGCTAGTGCACGGCTTGCCGCCGCGCGGGTGAGTGGCGGCGGCCGAGAGGTCGCGCATTAGGATCAACCGAATACGAGATCCAAGCACTTCGGTCCGCGAGTGAACGAGGAGTGTGCCCAGTCGCGCCGGCCGCCGGGCTTGAGCGCGACGGTCTCGAAGCGCCGCAGAAGCGCCCGCAGTGAGGTGCGCAGCTCGAGCCGCGCCAGGTTTGCGCCGAGGCAGAAATGCGACCCGAACCCGAACGCGACGTGCTTCTCGGCGCGTGGGTCACGACGCACGTCGAACCGGTACGGGTCCTCGAACACTCGAGGATCACGGTTCGCCGATGGATACATGAGACCGATCATCTGTCCTTCCTTGATCGTCTTCCCGCGGAGCTCGATGTCTCTGGTTGCGGTGCGAAACATGTTGGCGAACGGGTTGACCCACCGGATCATCTCTTCGAGTGCCGCATCGATCACCGCGTCGTCCTCGACGTGGGCGCGGAGGTATTCCCACTGGTCGGGGTTCTCGGCCAGCATCTCCATTCCGCCGGCGATGGCATTGCGGGTCGTCTCGACCCCACCGGCCAGGAGGAGCGCGTGCTCAAACAACAGCTGACTCTCGTCAAGCTTCTCGCCGTCGATCTCCGCGTTCATCCACTTTAACAGGAGGTCGCCATCGCTCGAGTTGCCCTCGCGCGCGGCCATCATCTCGGTGTGATGCTCGCAGAACTCGCTGAAGGCGTCGTTGACTTCGTCGTTCACGTGTTGGGGGCCCTGACCGCCAGGGACCATTACGGAGATCCAGCGGACCAGGTTCGGGCAGTTCTCGCGAGGCTCGCCAAACATGTCGGCGATCAGCATGGCCGGCAGCCGTGTTGCGAACTGTCCGACGATTTCAACCTCGCCGTCGTCGGCAAAGGAGTCGATCAACTCGGCTACGATCTGCTCGCAGAACTCCTCGTTCTGGCGCATGACCCTCGGGGTGAATCCCTTCGACACGAGCCCGCGCTGCTTGGTGTGCTGAGCGCCGTCCTGATGGATCATCGAGGGGTCCGGCGGAATGTGCGGTCGATTCCCCTCAGTCGAACAAAAATCCACGGGGTTCCTCGAGATGTCGACGATGTCGTCGTACCGGAACGCGTACCAGACCTCGTTGTGCTCGTCCCAGTAGATGGGATCGTTTTCGCGCAAGTAGTCGTACATCTCCCAGGGGTTGTCGTGACTCTCGGGGGCGCACATATCGACGCCGCGGTACTTCAGCTCGGGCATAGTCCGGGTTCTTCCTTTCGCGACACTCTTACCACGTGAGCGATTCTGAGTGTGTCGACTTCTGCATCCCTATGGTACCCCTGCACGGGCTATGGGCTGGGAACGTCGAGGTGTCGCCGTTGCCGCGGCCACACCGGTGAGTGTGGTTTCCGTGCACGCGCTCGCCACGCTCCAAGCGGCGTCGGTCGGCCCCTCGGTCTACACGTCGGCGGCGGCGATGGTGCTGCCGGTCCTGGCGGCCGGGGTCGCGCAGTGGGTGAAACCGTCGGTCCTCAGCGGCGGCCTGGTGGCGGTGGTCGTTGGGGCTGGGCTCGGCGCTGCCGGCGTCCTGTCTTGGGGTTTTTTGCCGCTGTTGTTGTTGGCGGGCGTCTCGCTGAGCGCGATGGCAAGCCGCGTCGAGCGCGCCTTACCCGACTCCATCGATGGCGCCTGGCGTCGTTCCCGGGGCAAGACCATCGGATGGGCCGTGATCGCATTGGTCATGCTGCTCCAGGTCTCCCGGTTGAGTGTCTTCATGACCGACCACGAGGCGTCGTGGGGTTCCACCTTCCCTCCCGTGGAGTTCACGATCACGCACATGTGCATGGCGTCGTACGTCGAGGCCGCCGAGTTGTCGCGCGACAACGACCCCAACCTCTACGACACGAAGCACTACCCAAACTTCAAGCTCACCGAAGCCGAAGACATCGAGACCTCGGTGGTTGGCCTCCAGCCCTGGCTCGATGATTCGTTTCACTACCCGCCGCCGTTCTTGTTGCTTCCGCGGTTGTGGTTGGCTCTCAGCAACGACTACCTCAACATTCGTTCGGTCTGGTTTGCGTTCCAGCTTCTCGCTTTCGTCGCCTTCGCCGTATTGTTGGCGCGCTGGATCAGGGGCTCGGCCGGCGCATGGGCACTTTGGATGCTGCCGCTCGTGATCGCGAGCTTGCCTACGATGTTCAACTTCCAGTTCGGGCAGATCCATGTCTTCACCGTGTGGACGGTCGTCGCCGCGATGCTGGCATTCGATGTGAAACGTCCCGCGTTGGGCGGCCTCCTGCTTGCGGGGGGCGTCGCATCCAAACTGTTCCCCGGCATCCTGGTGGTGTACCTGGTGCTGCAGAAGCGGTGGCGTGATCTCGCGTGGACCGCGGTGTTTGGGCTGGCGTTTGCCCTCCTGTCCTTGGCGGTGACCGGCGTTGCCCCGTTCGAACGGTTCTTCAGCTACCTGCTCCCGCGGCTCCTATCGGGGGAAGCGTTTTCATTCGTCACTGAGGCTCTGGACATTACGACCAACCTCTCGGTTCCGGGGACGGTGTGGAAGCTCGACTTCCTGGGCATCGAGGGCGGCGGTTCCCTGCTTGGCCCTGCGTCGACAGCCTACACGGTCGCTATCCTCATCGCGACCTGGTTTGCCGCGCGTCTCGACGTCGATCGTATTGGACGCGTGCAGATTTGGTTGGCGCTCGTGATCCTCGCCTCGTTGCGAAGCCCCTTGGTTCCAGTCTACGGCGCCGCGCCCGTTCTGTGGCTCATGAGCCTGCAACTCGATCGCGTCGACACGATGAAAGGCCTGGCATGGTTCGCCGTCAGCTGGTTCTTCATCAGCAGCGTCCCGCCCGCACCCAATCCGGTTGTGACGATTGCGCTCTACGGCGTCGCCCAAGTCGCGATGCTCTACTGGGTGCTCAAGCCCCTCGCGGTACGGCGCAGCATCAACCCGGTGCCTGCGGGCTCATCCATCTGATCTCGTATTTGAAAGCAGGAGACATTCCATGCACCCACACGTCATCCAAGTCTCAGACAATTTCTGGAACATTCGTGGATCGTTCAAGATTGGCGGCGTCGTCGACATCGGGACGCAGGCTTCACTGGTGCGACGCGGCAATGGCAAGTTCGTGTTTCTCGATTCCTACGCGCTCAGCGGCGACGTCGAGCGGGAGGTCCTCGAGCTCACGCACGGTGGCGAGGACATCGAAGCCATCCTCAATGTGCACCCGTTCCACACGGTCTTCGCGCGCAAGATGCACGAGCGGTTTCCACGCGCGAAGCTCTACGGGACCGCGCGTCACCTATCGCGGCTCCCCGAGCTCCCCTGGGAGATGCTCCGCACCGAGGATGCCGAGCTACATGCGATGTTCGCCGATGACTTCGAGTTCTCAGTGCCGCGCGGCGTGGATTTCATCTCCTCGAACGAGAACGTTCATTTCTCGTCGGTGCTTGTCTTGCATCGAGCATCGAGAACCATTCACGTCGACGATACGCTCATGTACGTCCGGCTTCCCCGATTGATGGGGGCCGTAGGGCTTGCTGATTCGACGAGGTTTCATCCCACGCTCGCGAAGGCGCTCGAGAGGCGGGCGGGTGCCGCGAGCGATTTCCGGGACTGGGCCCGCGAGTTGGCCGAGCGTTGGGGGGACGCCGAGAACCTGTGTGCGGCACACACAGCGACCCTCACGTCGTCTAAGAATACCGGGGCTCCGATCCAAGTGCGCATCGTTAAAGCACTCGCCAGGGCCGAGAAGACGCTGATGGCGCATCAGCGGGAGCACGGCTGACCCCCGACAACGATTGGCATTTGAGGGGATTGAATCTGAACACGAGAGCAGGCATAGTTAACCCATATGGGTCTTTTTTTGCCCGTGAACCATCCGTTTTCACATGGAACGTGGCCTACTGCGATTGGGCTGTTGGGCGTCTTGGGTCTCGTGGCCTGCGACGGTCAGATCTCCGGGGCCCCTGAGTCAGGGCCTCGCGACGTCGGGCCTGAAGCGAGGACAGTGAGCCTCGGCCCGGCAGTGGGACGTCGGCTGACGCGCGAGGAATACGCCAACTCGCTCGAGGTCGTGCTTGGCGCCGTGATCGATCCCGACGACTACGACTTGCCGCGGGACGAGCGCATTCCGGCAGGCTTTCGGAACTCGTCGCAGGACATGCTGCTGAGCCCCGCGCGCGTACGGGCCTATGACGCCATCGCGAGTGACGCGGTCGCGCAAGCCGATGTCTTGGCGCGTGTGTCGACTCACGCCTCGTGCACGGACATGCGCGGCGAATGTTACGACAGCTTCGTCGACGGTATGGGTCTGCTCTTACTGCGTCGACGTCTCACGGACACGGATCGCGCGGTCTTTTCGAGCCTCTTCACCGTCGCTCAGGAAGAAGGGGAAGGCTTCGACGCCGGCGCGGCGCTCGCGATGCGCGCGATGCTGCAGTCTCCGAGTTTCCTCTATCGCCTCGAGTCTCAGGCCGGGAGTACACCTGGGGAGGGACGTGAGGTGGATGCGTTCGAACTCGCGACCCGGCTCTCGTTCTTGGTCTGGAACGCAGCGCCGGATGAAGAGTTGCTCGGCCTCGCCAGTGACGGAAGTCTCATCGGCGAGGTCTCGGCCCAGGTCGAACGCATGCTCGCACACCCTCGTGCGCGACGCGCCTTGCGTCAGTACGTGGAGCAGTGGCTCTACCTCGATGCGCTTCCAGAGTCCTTCGCGCTGGGGGCAGACATGAAAGAGGAGACCTACCGGCTGTTCGAGCGGCTGGTTTGGGAGGAAGACACCGATTTGATGCAGGCTTTCACCGAGAAGAGGGCGGAGCTTTCCGGCGATTTGGCGGAGTTCTATGGCCTGTCGCCGCTCGAGAGCGGCTTCGCCACTTACGACTTGGGTGCCGTGCCCGAGCGGATCGGCTTCATGACCAATGCGAGCGTGCTTGGCGCACGGGTGATCAACCCGACCAGCTCGATGATCGACCGCGGCCTCTTCGTGCTGAACGACCTTTTCTGTGAAACGGTGCCACCGCCGGACGCTCCCGAGATTCGCGCCGCCATCGACGAGATCGCGGTGCCGGAGACCAGCGGCCTGAGCCAGCGCGAGCGTTTCGCCACCCAGAGCGAGGAAGCGTTGTGCCTTGGATGTCACGCGCGGTTTGATCCGCTTGGCTTAGCGTTCGAGCAGTACGGGTCGGCCGGTCAGTACATCACTGAAGATGAGTTCGGGAATTCGCTTCCGGGCGGGGGTGACCTTGCCGTTGGAGACGTAGAGGTCGACTACGGCACCGTCGAGGAGTTCGCGTCGGCGTTGGGCGACAGCGAATCCGTAGCGCGTTGTGCCGTGCAGAAGAGTCTGCAGCACGCCTACGGCCGCAGCATGGCGGCTGGCGATCAGGATCTAGTCTCCGACATCTACGCGGAGTTTGCGGCGAACGGCCGCACGTACCGCGCGCTGATTCGCGCGATCGCGACACATCCCGAGTTCGTCCTGGTCGAGGTGGCCCCATGAGTCGATTCAACCGGCGACACTTCCTTCGCGGGGCGGGAACCGTGGCGATTGGCCTCCCGCTCTCCGCCACGATGACCCGATTCGCGGCGGCGTCTCCTGGCTCGGCGCCCCCGCGATACATTTCGTTGTTCTTTGGCAACGGAATGCCCAAGAAATACGCACAGGCCGGCTATGGCGGGACGGTGCTTGCTCCGCTCGCGCCTCTTCAATCGAAGCTCGCGATGATTCGCGGCCTGCAGCTGAACGAAGGGGGCGGTGCCGCGCTGCACTACAAGGGAACGGCCCGGTTCGGCAAGGGGATGCACGCCCCGAGCGAGTCGACGGCGGGCGGAGAGTCGCTCGATAACAAAGCGCACCGCACGTACGCGCCGAACTCCTTGCTACTCAACGTCAACATGCACACACATGTGACGGGTGGAAACCCTGCCACGCGCTGGTTTCACAGTTGGCGTGGAGTGAACCAGCCCAACGACGAGCTGTTGCGGCCGCTCGACGTGTTCGACGCCATCTTCGGCAGCTTCTTACCGCCGGATCCGGGCGGCCTCAGCGATGAGGAGCGTCGTGAGATTCGCTACCGGAACAGCGTGCTCGACTCGGTTGTCCAGCAGTACCAAGAACTGTCGAGCGATCGCTCGCCGTACAGCGTTGGCGTGCGGGCGCTCATCGCCGACCACCTCGACCTCGTGCGGACGCTCGAGCGGCGCTCCCTCGAGATGACGCTACCGCTCAACTGTGATGCGCCGGCTGCGCCTCCCGACCTCACCCCGAGCCAGGATTGCAGTGCCGATCTGTGCCCGGGGGACGACACGTTCTACTACGGCTCCGGCGGCTCCAACTGGAACGAAGTGTGGGAGCTCAACTCCGACCTCTACGCAATGGCGCTTCGCTGCGGGGTCACACGCTTCGGTACGATGGGGTGCTCGGGCGGCGGCGACCGCTATCCGATTCCCGAGCTCCGAGCGCAAGGCATCACCGAGAGCCCGCATATTCTGGCGCACCCTTGGACTCGTGCGAGCGAGAACGGCTTCGATATCTGCGTCCGCTGGCTGATGGACAAGGTCGCTTACTTCTTGACCCAGCTCGACGACCCCGCGTGGCCGGACCCCCAAGGCGGAACGGTGCTCGACAACACGCTGGTGCTGATCGGGACCGAGCTCGGCACCGCCAACGACAACCAGCATCACGTCGACTACATGACCTACTGGCTCGCCGGTGGCGACGGCCGCATCCAGAACGGCATCCACGACTACGACGGGCGGTCGGACGTCGATCTCTACAGCACGGTCAGCCGCGCGATGAGCATGGGTGATGCGTTCGGGGACATGGGTGATTTCAACGACCATCTCGACCTGGTGCGCTGAACCGGTTACCGTGAGATCGAGGAATGGGGGCACGTTTCTTACTCGCTAGAGCTTTCTTCCGAGTGGAAGGTCGAGCGGCGAGAGGAGGCCCGGCTTCGCGTCGCACACAAAGGGGATGGCGTTGATCGCCTTGGTGCCGGTCGACCAGGTCCCGATCACGTCTTCGTCCGCATAGATTTCGTGGGTGAGTCGGCTGCCGGGGTTGCCCTTGATGTCGATCTCGAGCCAGCCATGTCGCGGGCCATCGGCTAACCAGGACTCGCGCACATACTCACTCCCCAACAGGAAACGGAGCTCGATAGTGGCCACCGGAGTGTCGCCTCGAGTTGTCGATGCCTTCAGCAGCAAGCCGGCCATCGTCCCCTTCTTCACGACGATCTTGTCTTCGTAGTCCTTGGTGGCGGGTTCGAATTCGTAGGTGAACGAGGTCCCGTCGTGGGGGAGGGCAAGTTCTTCACACAGCAAGTCCGTGATCTCGTGAAGGCTTCTTGCGAAGATCCCGTAGGCGCCGCGCGCTCCGCCCGAGAGCTCCTTCTCTGATTTTCCGAAGCCGAACATCTGCAGGAATACCTCACTCAGTGAGGCCTGAGGCTCGCAGGTCTTGATGTAGATCGACTCGATGTCAGTGCAGATCGACGAGCCGAGTAGGGCGAGCTCGTAACTCAGGCCTGGGTTGAGGCCAGTGCCGTACAGCGAGGACTGGCCGGCCTCGCATGCGTCGACGATCGCGCTGTAGCAGGAGCGCTTCTTGGGGTTCCAACCCGCGATGATGCTGATGACGTTCTTGCCGCTGGCGAGAATGGGGATGATCTCGTCGTAGCGTTCGGTGGGCGGGTTGTAGAGCACGCAGTCGGCGTCGAGGGCGAGGATCTCGTCCATGTCGTTGGTTGCTCGTACTCCGAGCGGGCCGATGTCGGCGATCTCTCCCACGTCGAGGCCGTTCTTTTCTTCGTGGTGAACGTACGCGCCCACGAGCTCCATCGACGGGGATCCCGCGATGACCCGAATCTGATGCCGCGCGATCTCGCCGGTGTACCACTGAATGATCTTGAGCTTCTTCATGGACCTGCGTGCCTCCTCGTCACTTTCGGATGATGCGAGCCAAGACCTTGTTGGCGCGCTCCCCGTAGGGCGGGACCATGCCGGAGAGCCGTTGGATATTGAGCCGGCTCTGCTTGTAGACGGCCCGCGCGTGGCTGAAGGTCTTGAAACCGTTGAACCCACGGTAGTGGCCGATGCCTGATGTCCCGACGCCCCCGAAAGGCAGGTCCTCGATGCTCGAGTGAAACATCACTTCGTTGATGCAAGCGCCGCCCGAGACAGTGTGGTCGAGCAGTTGGCGCTGGGTCGCTTCGTCCCGGCTGAAGATGTAGAGCCCGAGGGGGCGCGGGTGCGAGTTGATGTACCTCGGGCACTCTTCGAGCTGGTCGTACGTCTTGATCGCCATCAGGGGACCGAAGATCTCCTCCTGCATGATATTCAGGTCGTCGCCGGGGTTGATGACGAACGTAAAAGGCATCTTGTAGGCGCCTTCCTGCCGGCTGAAATCTTCGCCCGCTGGATTGATCGCTCGCACGTCTATGCCAGCGGCAACCGCTTGCTCCACGTAGCTGCGCAGCCGCTCGAGGTGGCGCTCATTGATCACGGAGCAGCAATCCACGTTCCCGAGCAAAGTGGGGAACATCTCTTTGGTCCATGTCGTGGCGAGCTCGATGAACTCCTCGAGCTGATCGTTGGACACCATGATGTAGTCCGGTCCGAGACAAGCCTGCCCTGAGTTGAGGGCCTTGCCGGTCATGATTCGAACAGCAGCGTTTTCGAGGTCGGCGTCGCGGGCGATGATGACGGGAGACTTGCCGCCGAGCTCGAGCGTGACCGGGGTGAGGTTGTCCGCAGCGGCCCGCATCACGTGTTTGCCGATCGCCGGGGAGCCTGTGAAGCACAGGTGATCGAACGGAAGCGAGGAGAACGCGGCGCCCACTTCGGGGCCCCCGGTGACGCAGCTGACCTCTGTCTCGTCGAAGGCGTTCGAGACCAGATCCGCCATCACGACGGCGGTCGCAGGTGCTACCTCCGAGAACTTGATCATCACCCTGTTACCCGCGGCCAGCACCCCGGCCAATGGCGAAAACGTGGTGTTGAGAGGGAAGTTCCACGTCCCGAGAATGCCAACGACCCCTTTTGGCTGATACTCGACTCGCGCCTTGGCGCCCAAGAGAGAGAGGGGCATGGGGACTTTGCGGGCGTCGTGCTTCATCCAACCGCGGACATGCTTCTTCGCGTGCTTCAGGCTCTCCAAGGTGGCGTACACCTCCATGAGCGTCTGGTGGCGAGAGCGGTTGCCAAAGTCCTGGTCGACTGCGTCGGCAATCACATCCTGGTTGTCATGCAGGAGCGAGATCGCCCGCTCCAAGCGGTCGATCCGCGACTCCGCGCTAACGAAACCCTCCGCGAGGAAAGCTTCTCTTTGCTTTTTCAGAAGCGCTTCCATCACTGCGTCGGCTCGGGGTTCTCGCGTCCGAGGATGCTCTCCGTCCGCGTTCGGAGGCGCTCATCGCTCTTGCCTAGCTTCGAGAGGATCCAGAAGCGGCCTTCGCGAATCCCTTGGATGGCCATTTCGGCCACCTCTTCGGGTTCGGTGAGCTTGAACTCGACGCCCGCGCTCTCGGCGAGGGACTTCATGTCCACGTACGTCGCCGGCGACTGCCCCTCTATGCGAAACGCATCGGGGCGAACACGGTCGGAATTGAGGATGTTGGTGTTGACGAGGTACGGTCCCGGGAAGAGCACGTGCGCCTGGAGTTTCACCTCGTCCAGCAGGAACTGAAAGTGCAGCACCTCGGTGAGGCTGGTGACGGCGGCTTTAGATGATGCATAAACTGGCGTCGTCGGTAGGGAGGCAATGCCACCGTTGCCCGACGACGTGTTGATGACGTGCCCCTCTTCCCCGCGTTCGAGCATGGTTGGCACGAAGGCCCGAATCCCGTTCGTGACTCCGATGACATTGACCGAGTAGGTCCACTGCCAATCCTTCTCGGGAATGGTCCAGATGCGGCGCTTGGCTTCTTTGATGCCGACGCCCGCGTTGTTGAAGAGCAAGTGCACGTTGCCGTAAGAGGCGAACACTCGCTCTGCGAGCGCGTCGACCGACTCTGGGCGGGTGACGTCGACCTCCATGCCGTCCACGGTGAGGCCCTGACTCGTGAGCTCGTCGCGAGTTTTGGCAATCGACGCCGCGTCCACGTCGGCGATGACCACTCGGGCGCCCTCAGCCGCCAGTTGGGTAGCGATCGCTCGCCCTACGCCGCTCGCGCCTCCGGTGACCACCGCCACCTTGTCGGAGAAGTCGCGCATTCACCGCTGCCCTTCGGACGCGAGCGCGATCTCGACGCCCTCCTGCGGCTCGTCGTATCGCTGGACCAGGAACGGTTGGAGCCATTCGCCGGGGACCGATCGCAAGACCTCACCGCCCGTCCTCGAGGCGCCTTCCGCAAGCTCCATGCGGATGAGTCGTTTCACCGGCACGTCGACGAGTGGATCACGTGCGGACTCCCGGAGGATGATCTTGCCGTCTTCGATCGTCCTCACGGAGGTGTAGTCGCGCTCCCAGGTCAGCATCGTCAACAGAACGTCGCCGTCGAACCCGCCGTTGTCGTTCGCGTCGGGAACCGCCGCTGGGAGGGCTTTGTAGCAGTAGAAGTACTCGGTGAACTGCTTTGGGGTATCGGCCGCCTTGCCAGCCGTTCCGTCGAGTTCGAGGAAGGTCACCCCGTGCCGCGTGACCTTCGCGTTTACATGGTTGCCATCGATCGAGAATGCCGTCTCGGCAATCTTCTTCGGCTCCCCGTATTTCTCGCGGCCGCCGATGACCACGAACTCGCCTTCCATCGGCATCGCCAGGACGTAGTACCCGGGGCGGCCTTCGTACGAGCAAGCCACGCCCACGGTCGCGGCGCCGATCTGGACGGTCCGATCCTCGGAGAAGTGCATTGCGACGTCGGCGAACTGCACGAAAATCTCGGGTGCTGCTGCCGGTTCGAGCGGCCGGGGCAGCAGCGCTTTGGCAATCTCGGGCTCGGTCTCGTAGAGGGCACGAATCGACTGGACCGAATGACGAATCTTCGACCCGCCTTTCGCGGACCCAGTCGCCGAGCCGTCTTTCACATATCGTAAGCGCGCCATCTCTCGTTACTCCTAACTCGCTTCGGCGACGAAAAGGCTCTTCTCGGGACCCACTCGGTCGGCGATCTTGTTCAGCGCCGCTTCGTCGAGGTCGTAGCAGGCGATGGCGTTGGTACCGAGCAACTTGGTGAGCTCCCCCTCGGGAATGCCGGTCATGTACTGGAGCATCTTCTCGCGGGTATGCGGCCAGCATCCTTCCGGGTGCGGGAAGTCCGTGCCCCACATGATGTTGTCCATCCCGATCTCGTGACGGACCGCCGTGCTGCCTTCATCGAATAGCGCGGACGCGCTCAGCCAGCAGTTGCGGTCGAAGTACTCGCTGGGCTTCATCGTGAGGTTCGAGCGGAAGTCGCCAAGCTTACCGCTGGTGTGCTTCACCGACGCACGGACGTCCATCATCTCGAGCATCGAAGGAACCCAGAACTCACTCACCTCGGTGATGCAGTACTTGAGTTTCGGGAATTTCTCGAACACGCCGCCGAAGATCATGTGCCAAAGCGGACGCGCGGCCCACCACGCGAACTCGACTAGGAAGACACCCATCGCACCTGGCAGCTCGAAGTTGTAGTCGGGCGACGGTCCGGAGTGATTGTGCACGACCATCCCGCGCTCTTCACAGGCCTGCCACACGGGGTGATACTTCGGATGATTGTACGCGTCGTGGTCGCCCATCAGCGCGGGGATCAAGATGCCTTTGAGTCCATTGTCGTGCGCCCACACGACTTCCTTCACGGCCTCATCGACGTCGTAGAGCATCGGGACGACGGCGAGCCCGATCCGGCGCAGCGGAACCGTTTGGCAAAACTCTGCCATCCAGCGGTTGTGTGCGCGCGCGCCAGCCCATTGGAGCTCTGGCTCGACACCCCATGGTTTGAGACTGAGACCGGCGCCAAAGGGTGGGGCGTTGTGCTCGGTGATGCCGTCGGGAAACAAGACTTCGGCAGCGACCCCGTCATCGTCGATCACTTCGATGCGAAGGTCCGAGTCCCAGGCTGCGGCAAGCTTGCTCTCGTTCCCGGCGCGCCACTTCTCGTTGAACTCCTTGATGAGGAAGTCCTTCTCGCGTGCCGCGCGCATCGCGATCTCTTCGGCGACGGCCACATCGAACACCTCCCGGTGTTGGGGGTCGACGTAGTCGCGGTACTTCTCTGGCAGGAGGCCGGCGTGACCGTCGGTCGAGACGATCAGATACCGGTCTTTGGCGGGGCCAGAAACGGAACTGGAAGTGGAACCGGAAATAGAACCAGACATGGAACTGGACATGATGCTTACGTCAAGACGCAGGTGCGTCGGAGAAGAAGGAAGTATACCACTTCCGAACTTCGCCGATGGGCCCGTCTCCGTCCGCGAAGATAGGCTGGTCGCGCCAGCGCTTGTTCTCCCAGATCGCCACGTCCTCGAAGTATCCGTTGCGCGCCGCGGCGACGTGCGCCTCCAAGACCTTAGGAGGGAGGGTGACGCCCTCGCCAGCTTTGAGGATGACGCCGAAGCGCAGGAGTAGCTTGTTCTCTTCGATGGGGATGTGGGCGTTGATCAAGACCATGTCGTAGGCCCACTCGAGGCGGGTGAACTGAATGGCAGGGCCATGGTAGGTCGCCACCGACGCGACGGGAATAGGCTCGCCCTTGAGGTTGTGGCCACGGCCCAGTGAGCGTTGGGTCGCGCGCGGCCCGTCGATGATGACTTTGAAGTCATCGATGAGCGTGTTGTGCACAGGCAGAAAGTGGGCGAGGTCCGCGATGTTCTCGATCACCTCCCTGGGATGGGTGGCGATTTCGATGTGCGCCTGCTGAAGCGGGGTCCACGCCGAGCTGTCCATCTCCTCGATCGCCGGCACCTCGTAGTCCGGCTCGGAGCCCTCGGGACCGAAGTACGCTAGGATCATCCCGCTGTGTTCCTGAACCCGATACGCGTTGACGGCGGCACGAGGAGGTATACGCGACGCGTATGGTACCTCGGTGCAGCGCCCCGAGGCGCCGAAGCGCCAAGCGTGGAAGGGGCAGACGATGTCGTTGCCCTCGACGCGTCCGCCGTACCCGAGGTGCGCCCCCAGGTGCGGGCAGTGCGCGTCGAGCAAGGTGGCGGTCCCGTCTTCGCCCCGAAAGAGTACGTAACTGTTCCCGAAGTAACGAAGGGGCACCACTCCGCCGGGTTCGAGGTCCGCGCTCCAGCTGACGAGATACCAGCCCTTGGCGTACTCGGTCGGGGCCGCAGCTTGGCGGGCGAGCGATTCTTGCATGACCGAAGCATAGGTCTGCCGCGGCGTCGCGAGTCATTGCGATTGACTATCTAACCATTAGCTCTGTTTATAGTTGAAATGCCCATCCACGACGCACTCAGCCGCCTCATCATAGACTTCGACGAGGCCGACCATGACGGAGGGGAGGTGCGGGCCCACGGGATCATGCGGTTTGGCTCTGCCCTCGAAGGCCCGCCCGGGCGGCTGCACGGCGGCCACCACGCGTTCGTCCGGACCCTCCCGATCGTGGAGCGGGTCACCGCCCACGAACACGCGCGGACCTTTCCCTGTTCGGTTGACGTCTCGATGCAGCAGGGGCTCAAGCTCGAAAAGGACGTTCCCTTCGAGGCGATTTACAAGTCGGATGGCGACTCCTGGGGGCTCACCACACGGTTCGAGGGGACCGACCGGCTCGTCGCGGAGGCGCACTCGATTGCAGACGCCCCGCTGCTGGACGCGACAGAGCTCGAGCATTGGCGCGGTCTATACGATTCGACTTCGCCCGATGATGACAGCTTCGACATGTTTGGGTTCACGATTCATCTCTCGAAAGACTTGGTGTGGCTCGAATCGCGAGATCCACGGAACACACTTCCCGAGAGCCAGCACGCCGCGCTCGTCGAACCTGATAGCACCTTGGGGCCGGCTTTCGTGACCACTCAGCTCGACACGGTCGGCGCGACCGCACGCGGCGCATTAATGCGTCACCCACACTTCACGAAGCGCATCGAGATTCGATTTGCTACGGGCCAGATCCCCGCCGAGACGCACCTGCTTTGTCTCGCCGACCGAACGAGGGTGGAAGAGGACGCGAGCTCAGAGACGGAGCCTGTCGAGATCAAAGGACGGGTCTTCGGCACCGCCCGCGTGCCGGTTGCCTTGGTGGATGCATCGTTCGAGCATGTCTTCGCGACGGGGACCGTCACCGCCCACCCGGTCGACCCCGAGAAGTTCGAGGCGCTCAAGAAGATGCGCCAGATCCGAAAAGACCGTAAATCCAGTTAGATCGCTGTCCAACCACCATCGACCGCGATCGTCTGACCCGTGACGTAGGTCGACGCATCCGAGGCCAGGTAAATCACCGCCCCGTAGAGCTCTGAAACTTCGCCAGGGCGGCCCGCCGGAGTCTTCTTTCTCAACCAAGACATCGAGCGCTCGTCCGCGAACATCTCTTCGGTCATTTCGGACAGGAAGAAGCCCGGCGCGATCGCGTTGACGCGCACGCCTCGACGCGCCCATTGCGCCGCAAGCTCGCGGGTCATGCTCACGACCGCGCCCTTCGACGCCACGTAACTCGTCTGGGGAATCGAGCCCGACCCTACCATCCCGAAGATCGACGCCACGTTGATGATCGACCCTTGCCCCGCCTCGAGCATCACCCGGCCGAATCGCTGCGCGCAGTAGAACGAGCCGTTGAGGTTCACATTGAGAACTCGTAGGAAGGCCTCCTCGCTCTCGTCTTCGGCGGGGGCGACCTCCGTGGTGCCCGCGTTGTTGACGAGGATATCGACTCTGCCGAAGCGTTTGAGGCACGCGTCTTTGAGGGCCTCCACCTCGCTCGAGTTCGTGACGTCGCACGCGACCGGAAGGACCTCGACCCCGGCATTCCCGAGCTCCCGGGCCAACTCATCGAGGCGATCCGCGCGACGAGCGGCCAGCACCAGGTGCGCGCCGGCGTCTGCCAGAGCGCGGGCAAATCCAACGCCCAAACCAGACGATGCTCCTGTGACCACCGCCACCCGTCCTTTCAGCCCAAAGAGCTCTTCCACGCTGCTCATCTTCGCCTTTCCTCCCGTAGGTGGGCGGACACTAGCAAAATCAGACAATTTCGGGTGCGCAATTGGTTCTTGACCTATCGGTCTAAAATACCTAGAGTACTGACCATGGCCCGTGCGAAGGAATTTGAACGAGAGGTCGTCCTCGAGAGGGCGATGGAGTTCTTCTGGGAGCAGGGCTACGAGGCCGCGTCGATGCGGGACCTCCTCGACGCGATGGAGATCGGCCGGCAGAGCCTCTACGACACCTTTGGCGACAAGCACAGTCTCTTCCTAGCCAGCCTCACGCACTATTACGAAATGGGCGTTTCGTCTGTGTTGGCGGAACTCAGCGCACCCGATGGCGGTCTTGCGGCGATCGAAGAGTACTTCGACGGCATGGCCCGTCGGATGGCTACGAAGCCGTACCGCTCTTGCCTGTTGATCAACTCCGCGATCGAGCTGGCCCCTCATGACCCAGAGGTCGAAGCGATCGTGAACCGCTTCGTCAAGAAGCTCCGCAAGGCGTTTGCCAAGGCGCTGAAGGTCGCGGAGGCCAAGGGCGAAGCCCGGGTCGACGATATCGACGCGGCCGCTTGGCATCTCAC
>CAXMRN010000127.1:0-8008 GCA_964195565.1 uncultured Polyangiaceae bacterium
GCCGCCATCGCGATCATTGCTTGGAACTTCTCGCGTTAGCCGCGAATCGCTCGCCAGCGCAGCCAATGGTCCGCAAGCACGAGCGCAACCATCGCTTCGCCCATCGGAATGAACCGCGGTAACAAGCACGGGTCGTGACGGCCGGTGGTTCGGATCGTGGTGGCGTCCCCGCTCGCGGTGACGGTGTCTTGGCTACGCGGAAGACTGCTGGTTGGCTTGATTGCGGCACGCAGCACGATTGGCATGCCGCTCGAGATCCCGCCCAGCATCCCGCCGTGTCGATTGGAGCGCGTGCGAATCGTGCCCTCTGCGTCAGTCTCGAACGCGTCGTTGTTTTCACTTCCGCGCGCGGTTGCAACAGCAAAGCCTGCGCCGTACTCGACGCCCAACACGGCAGGAAGGCTGAACAACGCCTTGCCGAGGTCGGCCTTGAGCTTGTCGAACACAGGCTCACCCAGGCCGGCCGGCACGTTGCGCGCGACGATCTCCGCAACTCCTCCAATGGAGTCTTGGTCCTTTCGCATCTTCTCGATGAGCGTGACCATCCGTGCCGCAGCCGCCGGGTCGGGGCAGCGCACGATGTTCGGCTCACCATCGGGAAGGGTCTCGACCTGGTCTAGGGTGACCACGGCGGGAATCGTCGCCTCGATGTCTCCGACCTGCGTGACGTAGCCGAGCACCTCGCCGCCGAATGCGTGCGCAATCAGCTTCTTGGCCACCGCGCCCGCCGCGACGCGCGCAACGGTCTCGCGGGCGCTGCTTCGACCACCCCCGCGGTAGTCGCGGCGGCCGAACTTGGCGTCGAATGTGTAGTCGGCGTGCCCGGGCCGGTAGACATCCTTGATGTTGCTGTAGTCGCGCGAGCGCTGGTCCTCGTTGCGAACGAGGATGGCGATGGGTGTGCCCGTGGTCTTGCCCTCGAACACGCCGGAAAGGATTTCGGGCGCGTCGGCTTCCTTTCGCTGCGTCACGATCTTGCTCTGCCCAGGACGACGTCGCTCGAGGTCCGGGACGATGTCTTCCTCTGAAAGCGGCAAGTCCGGAGGACACCCGTCGATGATCACCACGTTACCCGGGCCATGGCTCTCACCCGCAGTGGTCACGCGGAAAGCTTGGCCGAACGTACTACCAGGCATCAGAGCTCACTTCTGCGAGCCAGCGTGCCGGCCGATCGCGCGCCCGACAAAGAACGGGCCCATCTGTTGGATGTACTGTGACGTCTGCACGGTACCTCGCATCGACTGCACGACGTGTGACAGTGGGTGCAACTCCTGCCCAACCAAGCCGATCAAGAACTCGTTGTCGTTGGCGTCGAGGCCATGGCATGCGAGGCGCACGTCGTGTGCGAGGTCCTGCGCGCCGTACGCCCGACCGATCGTGGCGTGCTCGCGAAGAATGCCGCCCTTCTCTCTCCCCTCGAGCTGCTCGAACGCGCCGGTGCGCCGAAGCGGATACCACACCGCCCAGTTCCACTCGGGGTTCAGGACCGTCTGCCGCGGGCGGTCGAGGAGCCAGAACTCGAGATCTTGCTCGTAGCCGCTGCTGTATGTCCGGCCGACCATCGTAAGCTCGGGACGAAGCGTCCAATCGCGCAGGGGCTCTGCCTCGAAAAGAGGGCGAACCGAATCGACGAAGAGCGCCGGGTCCTCGCTGAAGGTCAGGAGTGCAATGCCGCGAGGGTCGTTGGCGTCTGCGTACACCACCCCCGAAATGTCTGCCGCCGCGAGCGCGGACAGCAACGCATCCTGGTTGGCGGCCACTGAAGCCCCCGTCGGAACCTGAAAAACCAGCAGTTGCATGAACAACCGACGGTCCATGAGCTGCGGTTCCCCGTCCTTGGGAGCGCCCCGCTCACGAGTGTCGATCGTTGGCAAACCCTCCGGCGCGCCGCCGCGATGTCCTGGCGAATGACCCATGGGGGGCTCATAGCGCTTTTGCGCCCCTCCTGCACAGTGTAGGCTCGCCGGGCTCGACATGATGCGTGCGTTCAAGGTCTTGGCTGCGATCCTCATCCTGGGGCTCCTGGCCCTCGTCGCGGTGGGTTATTCGCTGAACGACCCGCGGCCCGAAGGTCAGCCCGGGCCCGAAGCGGACGCGCTTGCGCGGTCGATGGAGACGGCGGTCAACAAGGCGGCGTGGGATCGAACCGGCGCGGTGCGTTGGTCTTTCTTCGAGCAACACCACTACGTGTGGGACCGAGCGCGTGACCTGGTCGAGCTTCAATGGGGCGACTCGCGGGCTCTGTTCCGCACGGCGGACCAAACCGGCCGCGTGTGGAGCGGCGGCATCGAGCAAACCGGCGCCGACGCCGAAGAAGGGCTGCGTGCCGCATACGCGTATTGGATCAACGATTCGTTTTGGCTCAACCCCGTGGTGAAGTTTTTCGACCCCGGGGTCGAGCGCGCGTTGGTGAAGCTCGACGACGGCCGCAACGCGCTCCTGGTGAGTTACGCCTCGGGCGGCGTGACTCCAGGGGATGCGTACCTATGGATGCCAGGACCCGACGGAATGCCCATCAGTTGGCGCATGTGGGTCCAGATCGTCCCCATCGGTGGCATCGAAACCACTTGGGAAGGATGGACTGACCTCAGCACCGGCGCGAAGGTGTCCACCCAACATGAAGGATGGGGTCGAGTGATGACCTTCATCAGCAACGTCCAAGGCGCCGAGAACCTCGATGCGCTCGGCGTCGAGCCGGACTTGTTCGACCCGCTTTTTCAGGATTGAGCGCGGCGCGTCACGCCAAAGACCCCCGCGACGACGAGGAGCGCGCCGACGATACTGATCGCGTTGGGGTACTCGCCGAACAGGAGGACCCCCCAGGTATAGGCGAGGACGATCTGGAGGTAGGTAACCGAGGACGCACGGCCTGCGGTTTCGAGCTTGAAGCCCTTGGTGATTTCGATTTGGCCGAGCTGGGCGGCCACCCCGATGCCAAGCAGAAGCAACCACTCGAAGCCCTGCGGGAGGACGAGGCCCTCGACCGCCAGGATCGGCAAGGACGCGGGACCGGTCACCAGCGGGAAGTAGAGGACGACCACCATGTGGTGTTCGGTGGCGCCAAGGCGGCGAATCACGACGTAGGCAATTGCAGAGAAGATCGCGCCGACGACGCCGATCGCAACGGCAACCTGATCCAAGGGCGCGCCCCTCGTGAAGAGGAACGTGGGCTGGGCAACGAGAACGACACCGACCATGCTGCAGACCGTCGCGATCACGTCGACCGGGCGGAGCCGCTCTTTGAGGGCGAAGACCGCGATCAACGCGGCGAGCATCGGATTGCAGAACTGAATGACGGTAGCGTCTGCGAGCGGCAGGTGCGCGATCGCGTAGAAGTAGCAACTCAGGCCCATGAAGCCCGCGAACCCTCGCATCAGCAGGAGCTTCTTGTTGTTGCCCCAAGGATAGATGCCTAAGCGCCTGATTACCCACCAGCTCATGAAGAGGGTGACGACCACGCGCGCGAGAACGAGCTCCATCGTCGGCAACCGCTGGCTCGCAAGCTTCGCGAACACGCTCATCGCGCTGAAAAACAGGGTCCCCACCAACATGTGGCGAATCCCCGGCGTGATGCGATGCCAAAGTGGGACGAGGGCCGGCACGCCGCGCGTTCTGCCTGCAAATGCGCTCGGCGCAACCTGGTGATAGGAGAATCGCATGAGAACGCTCACGAGAAGCTTCGCGCAGGGGCTCTTGGTCCTTGCACCGGTCGCCATCACCATCTGGATCGTGTGGGTCACGGTCACGACGCTCGATCGATGGCTGCAGACGAGCGTCCCCGGCCTCGGCATCCTCATCGCCGCGGCTGGCATCACGCTGATCGGCTATCTGACCGGGAATGTGGTGGGCAACCAGCTCATCTCGTGGTTGGAGGCAGGCCTACAGCGCGTGCCGCTCATCCGGATTCTCTACAACTCGTTGAGGGACTTGTTCGGAGCATTCGTCGGGCAGAAACGAAAGTTCGACAAGCCGGTCACCGTCGAAATCAACAAGCACGGCCTCAAGGTGTTCGGCTTCCTCACGAGCGATCGCTTCGATGACCCTCAACTCGCGGGGCATGTCTCGGTGTACCTACCCGAGTCGTACAACTTCGCCGGCAACCTCATCGTCGTGCCAAGAGAACGCGTGCATCCGTTGGACGCAGACGGCGCCGAGTTCATGGCGTTCATCATCTCCGGCGGCGTCACCGACATGCATGGCGCGAAGACGGTTCTCGACGTGCAGCGGCCTTAAAACCGCGTGGCACAGCCCCTCAGACCGGCTATTCTCGCGGCATGGCAGACGTAGTGTTCGAATCGCCTCACGAGCTCAAAGACGCCGTGGGGAAGCACCTGGGGTACAGCGAGTGGCTGACGATCGAGCAGGATCGGGTCGATAAGTTTGCGGATGCGACCAACGATCATCAATGGATTCACGTCGACGCAGAGCGCGCTAAGACGGGACCGTTCGGCGCGACCATTGCGCACGGCTATCTCACCTTGTCACTCGTCAGCTCCTTCATGCCAGAGATCTTCGAAGTTCGCGGCTTCGAGTTCGCCGTGAATTACGGCACCAACAAAGTGCGCTTTCCCGCTCCGGTGAAAGTGGGATCCCGCGTCCGTGGTGGCGCGGAGATCCTGTCGGTCGAAGAGTCGAAGGGCGGTATCTTGTCGGTCGTCCGCGTCACGGTCGAGATCGAGGGAGAAGATCGCCCCGCCTGCATCGCGGAGCCGGTCAGCCTCTACTTCCCGAAGAAGTGACGCACAAAGGCAGCGCGCCCTTGCCGCTGTCGCCGGCGCCTCTCTCGGGGTACAATCGGGGCGCCCCATGAAGCCCTCCGTTCTGCCGGTTCTATTATTGATCTCCGCGGTTGCCTGCGGCGGCACCGACCTCGGCGCGCCCGCTGGGAACGGCGGCCAAGGCGCCTCATCAGGCTCGGGCGGGGCGGCGGGTTCGGCGGGCTCCCGTGGATCGGCGGGCTCCGGCGGCACATTCGTCCCGCCGGCGGGCTCCTTCAGTGTGAAGTGGGGCCCCACGATGGTGCCTGCGGGCACGGAGGGCACGCAGTGCGTGGTGAAGCGCGTTGGGAACAGCCAGCCTGTTTCGATCCATGAAATTCACAACAGGCTCGGCGCTACGTCTCACCATTTCATCGTGTACCGAGTGGACGACACGACGGAGCGACCGGACCCTTATCCGTGCACTCCGTTCACCGACACGCTCAGCGACCCGCCGTTGATGATTACTCAGCGCGCAGATGACCGACTCACCCTCCCCGATGGCGTCGCGTACACGATCGAGCCCGATCAGATGATTCGGCTCGAGCTTCACTACATCAACGTGAGCGCCACACCGCAGATGGCGGAAGCCACATCGACCTTCATCCCCATGCCGGCGAACGAAGTCGAGTATGAAGCTGACGTCATGTTCATGGGCGACACGGTCTTCAGTGTCCCGGGCGACGGTGAATTCACCCTCGGCCCAACTTTCATTCAGGTTCCCTCACGCTTCAATGGCGTGAGCTACTTCGCGATTACCGGGCACCAGCACAAACTTGGCACCGGTGTGTACGTTGAAGTGGCGCAGAGCGAGGGCTCGCCGGGTATGCCGGTCTACGACGTTCCCAATTTTCAGTGGGATGAGCCCCTGACCGTCCCCCACGACCCACCCTTCGGCGTTCCCGACGACGGCGGTTTCAAGCTGACGTGCGATTGGTTCAACCCCAACCAAGCATCCGTGCCCTTCGGCATCTTCGTCGATGATGAAATGTGCTTCTTCTGGGCGTATTACTACCCCAGTCACGGCCCCCTCGTTTGCGCCAACGGCCTCTTCAGCTGCAACTAGCGCCGCACGAACCTTGCGCTCGAGCTCCCTCGACGTCCCGAATCGCAAGCAAGTGCGGTTTCGGGGCCGAGAAGTGTTAAAACGATAGGCGCTCGCCAACGCTGTGGCGGGTTGAACCGGGGAACGGAGGGGGAGCGTGACGAAGAACAATTGCGTAGGCGCATTCAATCGGGGTTGGGTGGCGACGCTGCTGGCATTGGCAATGGGGATCACCTCCAGCGCCGGCGCGCAGAGCGCACAGATCGACCTCAATCAGTTTCGACCGGCCGAGTTGGCTAGCGACGGCTTTGCGACGAGCACGCCGGACGGCCAAGGACACCTCCGCGTCGGCGTCATGGTCTGGCTGGACTACTCGGACGACCCGCTCATGGTCGACAACCCGGTAACCGGAACCAGAACCGAGGTCGTGCACCAGCAGCTCACCGGCCACTTGATGTTGAACCTGGGCCTGTGGGACCACCTGGTTCTGTTCGCGGACGTCCCCTATCACTTCATGATCAAGGACAGCGCCGGGAGCGGGTTGCTCAAGGAGCAAAACCTCGGCGATTTCTACTTTGGCGCTCGCGGTAACCTGTACGGCACGCGTGATGATGTCTTCCAGATCGCACTTCAAGCGACATTGACGGTGAACACGGCGTCGCTCGCAAGCAATCGACAAACGTTCGCCGGCCAGGCCGACAAGAGCCCGTACCTCGGTGGCTGGTTCGAGGCGCTGATCAACTTCAACGCCGGCGACGTCGTCCGCATCCCACTTCAGGTGGGGTACAAGCTCGGGACGCAGGGGCAGAACGTCACGCCCAACCTCTTCGTCGGCAACGAGCTCACCTTCGGTGGCGGTGTGTTGATCATGCTTGGCAACGACCAGTTCATGATCTCGGGGGAGGCCTTCGGCCGAACCGCGGCCAACAGCACCGTCAGCCTCGGGGACAAGCCGGCGACCCCAGTCGAGGTGCTGGGTGGCTTCAAGTGGCTTCCCAAGTTTGGCTTCACACTCGGTGTGGGCGGGAGCACTGGGGTCACCGATGGCTACGGCGCTCCTGATTGGCGGGTCTTCGGGATGCTCGGCTACACGATGCCGGGCGAGGAACCGGAACCGGACGCCGACGGAGACGGCATCTCCGACCTGGTCGACCAGTGTCCGAAGGACCCCGAAGACCGAGACCGTTTCCAGGATGACGACGGTTGCCCAGACTTGGACAACGACGGCGACGGTATTCCCGATCTCGATGACAAGTGCCCGAACGATCCGGAAGACATCGATGGCTTCGAAGACGAGGACGGATGTCCTGATCCGGATAACGATGGCGACGGCATCCTCGATGGCGACGACCAGTGTCCGAACGACGCAGGTCCGCCGGAGAACCACGGTTGCCCGGATCCGGATCGCGATGGCGACGGCGTGCCCGACCGAATCGACAACTGCCCGGATGAGCCAGGCACGGTCGAGCACCATGGCTGCCAGGAGAAGCAACCCGTCGTGATCGGCGCCGGCCAACTCGAGATTCTCGAGAAGGTCTACTTCAAGAAGGGGAGCGCCAAGCTCCAGAAACGCTCATGGGCGCTTCTCGACAACGTGGCGGCCGTGTTGATCGCGCATCCGGAGATCAAGAAGATCCGGGTCGAAGGTCATAGCGACGCATCGGGCAGTCTCAAGTTCAACATGACCCTGTCGAAGAAGCGCGCCAACACCGTGGTTCGCTATCTCGTCGGACGAGGCCACGTGACCAAGTCCCGATTGGTCGCGCGAGGGTTCGGTCCCAAGAAGCCGCTCGTGCCCGACGCGAAGACCAAAGAAGAGCAAGCCATGAACCGACGCGTCGAGTTCCACATCGTCGCTAAGGAACAGCCGAAGGAGTAACCCTCTCGGCGCAATCAGGACGGGCCCCGAGCTTCTGTTCGGGGCCCGCTCCGTTTAAGCCTCTGGTTAAGCTTCTGGCGGGGGGACCAGGGCCTTGGAGCCCTTTTCGAGCTGCGCGCTGATGAAGGCTGGGGCGATGCGCGACATCCAATGCAGCTGATTCGCCTGGCCCGGACGAATTTCCTCCCGGCCTGAGCGCAGACCCTTGAAGGTCTCCTTCATGAGCTGCTCCGTCGTGATGATCTTGAAATCGCCGTCGTCCGGCAGATCAGCAGTCAAGTCCGTGCGAACCGCCGGCGGCATCAGTTCGATCACCTCGACTCCCAA
>CAXMRN010000128.1:0-26613 GCA_964195565.1 uncultured Polyangiaceae bacterium
AACAGCAAATGTCGCTCGCCAAGAAGTCCAAGGGCGGCGACGTGAAAGTGGACGAAGAACATCAGCTCTGGCCGTTCAATGGGGAGTGGTGGCGAGATGAGCTCGGGTTCTATCGACAACAGGTGACCAACCTATGCACGCGCTAACAAAATCGAAGTACGCAGCGAGCCTCCTTTGCGGGTTGCTTGCGGTGGTGATGGGCGGCGAGGCCGCGGCGGAGCAAGCGCCGATGAGCACTGCCCCAATGTGCATCCCGGCCGACACGGAGCGAGCGATCGTGGCGTGTCCGGCAGGTGCGCGGAAGGAAGTCGCGAAAGAGGGGGGCAACGCTCCGGTCTCGCGCATGAAGGCCGCACAGCCGAAGAAGGCGAAGAAGCAAGGCCCGACGGGTCCGTCGCTCCAAATCGACCTGAGCACACGGCTCGGCCGCGAACAAACGCGGGCGAGGGCAGAGAACCTGCTCGAGCGGGAAATCGCCATCCTTCAGCGGCTCGTCAAGAACAGCGCGGCCGACGACCCACGCCGGCCCGAAGTCCTCTTGCGCCTCGCCGAGACGCAGTTCGAGATGCAGATCGCGAAGAACGCCAAAGTTCGTTCATTCGACGACCCGATCTACGAAGCGTGTAATCGAGATCAGGACAAGGCGCGTTGCAAGCAGGCGCGTGACGGCCAGAAGGCCGCCGAAGCCGACTTGGACAAGATCCGGGAAGACAGCATTCGGACGTACGCGACCCTCGTTCGCGACCATCCAAACTTCAACCGCATGGACGAAGTCCTGTTCTCGCTGGCTTTTGCGCTCCAGGAGCTCGACCAGTTCGAGAAGGCACGCTCGGTCTACCGCCGATTGATCAAGGACTACCCGAAGAGCCGCTTCGTGCCGAACGCGTATCTGTCGTTCGCGGAGTTCTACTTCAACGACGGCGACATGGACGCGGCGGCGAAGTTCTACCGCAAGGTGCTGGACTTCCCGCCGAAGCAAAACTCGGTGTACGGCTACGCGCTCTACAAGGTGGCGTGGGTCGAATACAACCGCGAGCGCTACCGGCAGTCTTTGCAGGGCTTCGTCGATATCCTCGAGTTTGCCCGCAAGAACAAGTACGCCAACGACGCGAAGAACCTGGCACGCCAGGCCCGCAAGGAGCTCGTGCTCCCGTACTCGCACTACGGCTCGCCCGGCAAAGCGCTCGATTTCTTCCGGCGGTACGCCAAGAACGACGCGGAAGCCCACGAGATGCTCGAGAATCTCGCTGAGCTCTACTACGACACCGGCCAGTGGCCGCAGGCGATCACCGTCTACCACAAGCTCATGGCCGACGCGCCGCGGAACAACTCGCTTTGCGAGTGGCAGACCAAGGTCACCAGTGCGGTGATCTCGTCGCGCCCGAAGCAGGACCAGATCGTCGAGCTCAAGCGTCTCGTGGACATCTATCGCACCTACAAGAAGGGCGGGAAACCCCCGGCCAAGCTCGAAGAGTGCAAGGTGGAGACGGCGACCACGATGCTCTGGCTGGGGACCTCCTGGCACCGAGAAGCAGTGGGCACCGATGCCTCGCCGGGCACCAAGAACAAGAAGACCATGTCGCAGGCCGCTGTCCTCTACCGGACGCTGCTCAAAGACTTCCCTGACATGGAGCAGATGAAGTTCACGAAGATCGACAAGCGTGACTGGCCAACGAAGTACAAGCTCTCGTACTTCTATGCTGAGTTGCTCTGGAAGATGGAAGAGTGGGCCCAGTGCGGGCCAGCGTTCGACCGAGTGGTCGAGCAGAATTCGCAGGGTGAGTACACCAGCGATGCCGCGTACGCTGCGGTGCTTTGCTACAACAACCTCTACCAGCAGCAGTACGTGCCGCGCGAGACCGAGACGAAGTTCGTCAGCAAGAGTGATCAGAAGTCGCTGAAGAACGCCAAGGCCGCGCCCAAGAACAAATTTGAGCCGAAGAAGCTCACGCCGCTTCAAGAAGGCATGCTCGAGGCGTTCACTCGATACGTTTGTTACGTCGACAAGGCAGAGGATCTGTCGACGATCAAGTATCGCCGCGCTCGCATCTATTACGAAGCCAACCGCTTTGAAGAGGCCGCAGTGCTGTTCCGCGACATCGCGTTCAACCACAAAGATAGCGAGCTCTCGGAGTATGCCGCGAACCTCTATCTCGACTGCCTCAACGTGCTCGGCACGCAGATCCAGCAGCCGCGTGTCGCGTGTGTTCAGGAGCTGGGCGCTGCCATCGACCCGATGTCGGCGTCGTTCTGCGGCACCGAGATGCTAGCCGACGAGCATCCGGACCTCTGCGGAACGCTGGGCAGCTTGCAGTGCCAGGTCCGTCGTAAAGAGGCGGAGATCTACCAGAAGACGCAGCAGTTCAAGAAGGCTGCTGCGACGTACGTCCGTATCTTCCGACGCCACGAGGAGTGCGGAGAGATGGACGAGATGCTCTACAACGCTGCGATCAACTTCGAGGCCGCTCATCTGCTCGGTCGCGCCATCCAGGTGCGTACAGTGCTCATCGAGCGCTTCCCAGAGAGTAAGCTCTCGAAGAAGGCCGTCTACCTGATCGGCCAGAACTTCCAGGCGCTGGCGTACTACGAGCAAGCGGCGAAGTACTACGAGCAGTTTGCCCGGAAGTTCCCAGGGGAGGACGGCAAGCGATGCAGTGCTGAGGACAAGCGCAACGGGGTGTGTCCGAACGCCATCGAGGGCTTGGAGCAGGCGACCTTCTTCCGAATCGGCCTTGGCGACGACAAGGCCGCCATGGAGGATTCGGATCTGTTCGCTCGTAACTACCGGCGCAAGATTCCGCGTCAGACCTCGCAGGTCATGTTCTCGATCGGTTCGATCTATGAGCGCCAGAAGCGCTGGTTCCAGGTCATCTCGCACTATCGCGACTACCTGAAGCAGTACGGCAAGGTCGGCATGCCTCACCAAGTGATCCAGGCCAACACCGCCATCGGTCGAGCGTTTTGGGAGCTCAACAAAAAGGGCGAGGCCAAGAAGCACTTCCAGGCGGCTGTGAAGGGTTGGACTGCGGGCGCGCCGAAACGAATCCAGGCGCTCAAGACCTCGAAAGAAAACAAGGTGCTGTACATTCGAGAGGCGCTCGACAGCGCTGCGGAGTCGCAGTTCTACCTCTCCGAGTACAAATTCGTCGACTTCGAGAAAGTCGCGTTCCCGCAGTATCGCGGGGGCAAGAGCGTGGCTCGGGTCAAAAAGTGGTCCGATACGGAGTTCAAGAAGTGGGTCAAGCGCAAGCAAGCCGTGCTTCGCACAGCCGAGACGAGCTACGCCAAGATCGCCAAGATGACGGTCGCCGCGGGCGGGGTTCAGATGAAGTCAGCGCCCTGGCAGATCGCGGCGGCTTCCCGCACCGGCGAGATGTATCGGAGCTTCGTCGACGAGTTCCGCGATGCGCCGGTTCCACGGGAGGTCGAAAAGGACCCAGGGCTCTATGACATCTATGTGGGGGCCCTGGACGACGTGTCCGAGCCGCTGCAACGGCAGGCCATCGACAAGTTCGAGTTCTGCCTGAAGACCGCGACGCAGGTTCGTTGGTTCAACAAGTGGTCACGCTCGTGTGAGCAGGAGCTCAACGGACTCAACCCGAGGAAGTACCCAGTGGCAGCAGAGCTTCGAGGAGAGCCCAACTACGTCAAGGCTACCGTCGGCGATCCCGGCGCAGTCGATCTTGGCGCGATAAACCAGCAGAGGCTGAAGACCAAAGAAGCGGTTGCCAACAGGGAGGAGCCGTGATGCGGAATTACAAGATAACGTTCATGGCCATCGCGCTCATCGTGGGCTGCGGGGGCGAGAGCACGAGCGCCAAGAAGAGCACGACGCCATCGGCGGACGTGGCGCGAACGGCTGGCGGGGAGGCCATCACGACTGCCGACGGCAATGCGGTCAGCAAGAAGGCCCACGGCAGGTGGGAGTCGGCCCTCGACGAGTTCGACGCGAACGAGAAGGCCGGCTGGACTTCGGCGAAGTGTGGCGCTTCGGAGAAGTCCTTCGAGCGTGCAGCCGATGCGCAGGGTGGCAACTTCGCGGAGGCTAACTACATGGCCGGGCTGGCGCTATCGCGCTGCGGTGATGACGGTGCGTTCAAGCACTACCAAGAGGCGCTCAAGGACGATTCGAAGTTCTGCAAAGCGCGCGTAGGCCTTGGGCTTCGCGATCTTCAGGCCGGGCGTACCGCGCAGGCGAAGTCCGCATTCGAGCAGTCGATCAAGGACGACCCTCAGTGCACCTCGGGGTACACCAACCTCGCGATCGTGCAGCGGGCGCAGGGCCAAAGCGAGGAGGCACTTCAGAACCTTCGACGCGCGCTGGCCATCGAGTCCGACTACTTGTCGGCCTTCAATCAGATGGCGCTCCTGCACTATGACCGTGGCCGCAAAGGCAACGCGGCGGAGCTCGACCTCGCCGAGGTCGTGTGCCGGCAGGCGCAGATGCTAGATGCGGACTACGCGCCCATCTACAACACTTGGGGCCTGATCAAGGTGTACAAGGGCGACGTCATCTCGGCCCTTCGATTCTTCCAGCGGGCTATCACGCTCGATCCGGATCTGTTCGAAGCTCAGATGAACTTTGGTGAGGTGACGATCTCGTTCCGCGGTTACGAGGATGGTCGCAAGGCCTTCGCGCGCGCCGTCGAGCTAGAGCCCACCAACTACGATGCGATCATCGGCCTTGGTACCGCGCTTCGCGGTCTCGAGCGCTTCCCAGAGGCGGAGACCCAGTACGAGCGCGCCAAGCAGCTCGACGCCAAGCGACCCGAGGCCTTCTTCAACCTCGGTGTGCTCTATCAGGACTACATGTCGGGATCGGTCAATGACCTCAGGAAGGCCAAAACCTACTTCAGCCAGTTCCTGAAGCTCGCCGGCAAGCAAACCGAATTCCGTTCGAGCGTGCAGGATGTGAGCAATCGTTGCGCTCAGCAGTCGAGCAAGAAGCGGGGCGCACCGAAGTGTCGACCCGGTCGCATGCAGAACATCGACATCTCTGTCGAGGCGATGCAGGTCACGGGGTAAGGACGAATCATGGAAAAAGCTATTTCGAAGTTTATTTCACAAACACTTGTTTTTACTGTGTTAATTGCGGCGCCGGCAATGTCGACGACGGGGGTTCGGGCACAGGACGGGCCGGCGTCGGAAACGACCTACGACTTCGAAGATGACCTGGTCACGGGCGACTTGGTGCGGCCCGATGGCGAGCAATTGATCGTGCGTCGCCGGGGGCGTCGAGCGTCGCTGATTCAGATTCGGGAGCATTTTATTCCCGAGATGCTGAAATCTGTGGAAGATTTGTAATGGGGGATCCGGGTGAGTGAGTCGAGCCACAATACTTCGGTCGCGTTTTCTGTCTACGACGGAGACGCGTTGCTCAGCACAGAAACGCTGAGCCAAGAGATCATCAAGATCGGTCGTCTGCAGACGAGCGACATTCACCTCGATGACGAGAAGGTCAGCCGCATGCACGCGGTGATCGAGGTGACTGCGCCGGGGGAGGTGTTCATCATCGACCTCGGTTCCGCGTCGGGGACTCTCGTCAATGGCGAGAAGATCAACAAGCGGAAGTTGCAGACGGGTGATCAAGTGCAAGTGGGCAACAAGCGCCTGCACCTCGATATCATCGCCGGGACGGTGGCAGTGGCCTCGAGTCCACCGGTCGCGATGGCAGTCGGTGCCGGCCGCCCGACTCCAGTTGTCGATGAACGCGCGATGACCGCGATGCTCGACGAGGAGTCTGAGCCGCGAGCCAAGGCTGTGCCGCAGGCGGCGGAGAAGGACGACGAGTCAGGGCCCAAGTTCAATCCGTTCGAGGTAGGTGCCAGGCGGTTGTCTCGGACGCCGTTTGCCAACGCAGCCGCGGAGGAAGGCCCCGAGTACGGACTGGTCGCGACTACGGCCGCGCTTCCATCGCACGAGATCGAGACCAACGAGCGCGCGATCGAGGTGTCCGTCATTTGGGGCGATCGAAATGTCCTCAACGTCGACTATCTGACTCCGGCGCGTGACTACTACGTCGGTGAGCCTGGCGGCGAAGACGTCGACTACGTGCTCGGTCACGATGCAATTGGCGTCGACCGAATGCCGCTTTGTGTTGCGCAGGGCGCAGGCGTCGCCGCCATCGTTCCTGAAGGGGCGAAGGGCGAGGCCACGATCGGCGATCAGACGCGCTCCTTCGACCTGATGCGCGGCCAGGGAGACTTCCGGCCGAGCTCGACGATTGCGGGCGCGATGGAGTTCCCGGTGCCCGAAGGCGGTTCGGTCCGCATGAAGCACCGCGACTTCACCTTCATCGTCAAAGACGTGAAGGCCGGCAAGAAGGTCGCGGGCCACGCCAAGATCGACGTCCGCCCGATGATCTACGTTGCAGGGGCCGCGCTCTTCGCGAGCCTCGTGCTGACGATGTTCTACTTCCAGCCGCCGCGTCCGCGGGGCTTGTCTTCGGATCTGCTGGCCACGGACTCGCGCTTGATTCAGTTCTTGATGGAGCCCGAGGAGCTCGAAGAGCCCGAGCCCGAATGGCTGAACGGCTCCGATTCATCGGGTGGCGGCACGGGCAAGGCGCACGAAGGCGAGCAAGGCCAGATGGGCGACGAGAGCTCGGAGAAGAACCGCAACAAGTACGGTATCAAGGGGCCGGAGGACAATCCGGACCCGGTGATGGCGCGCGAGCAGGCAGAGGATGAGGCCGCCAACACGGGCATCATCGGCACGCTGAAGTCGATGATGGGTTCATTCAATGCACCGACGTCGCCCTACGGCGCGGACTTCGCCCTTGGTAATGATCCGAGCAGCGCGCTCGGTGCGATGACAGGCAACGACATCGGCCAGAACTTCGGCTTTGGCGGTCTCGGACTGCGCGGCACCGGTCGTGGTGGCGGTGGTCTCGGACAAGGCACGATCGGCATGGGTAACTTCGGCACGATCGGTCGCGGTGGTGGTCGGGGCGCGGGCGAGGGTGGCTACGGCCGCGGCGTCGGCGGGTTCCGCGGTCGCGCGGGAGGCGTCCCTCAGGTTCGCAGCGGCGGAGCCGAGGTGCGTGGCTCCTTGTCCAAGGAAGTCATTCGGCGCGTCGTTCGACGTCACATCAACGAGGTGAAGTTCTGCTACGAGCAACAGCTCAACGCGCGACCAGACCTGCAGGGCCGCGTGACGACGAAGTTCGTGATTTCGCCGACCGGCTCGGTGCAGTCCGCGATGGTCGGGAGCTCGAGCTTGCGGAACGAAGCGGTCGAAAGCTGCATCGTGCGAGCCGTGCGACGGTGGACTTTCCCGGCGCCCGACGGGGGCGGTGTGGTGGTCGTGAACTATCCGTTCTTGCTCGACGCCGCGGGCCAGTGACCTCCGGGTCGCAGGCCGAAAAGCGAGATTCCCCTCTGATATCCCTGCTTTCCAGAGGCTGCGCCGATGTTCAGGGCGCAATGGGTGGTCTGAAACTGGCCAAAAACAGCAAAACAGCCGAAAAAAGAGCTGTGTTTACTATTGTTGGCTGTGCGACAAATGCTGTACGATTGAAGTGCTTGTGAATTTCCAAGCGTAGGAGGCAAGCATGCGTGGTCAGATGTTCGGGGTGGTGTTGGTGGGTCTAATCCTGATGGGCGGGAACTGTTCTCGCGCGCGGGTGGAGTCCATGAATGAGATGAATGCGGGGGTCGAGCTCGCTCAAATGAAGCGGTTCAACGAAGCCGCGGAGAGCCTGGAGAAGGCTGGTGCAATCGACCCCACAAATCATCAGGCGTACTTTAACCTCGCCATCGTTCAGATCGAGCTGCGCTCGTTCTCGGCGGCACGCGAGGCGCTCGAACGAGCGATCGTCGCGAAGCCCGACATGGCCGGCTACCACGAGAAGCTAGGCACGGTGTTGATGGAGCTCGAAGACTGGAAGGGTGCCACGACGGCGTTCACCGAGGCACTCGAGTTGGACCCGTCATTGTTCAAGGCGCACTTCAAGCTCGGGCGCTGCAGTGAGGAGCTCGAGGATCCGCAGAACGCGCTCTATCAGTACACCGATGCGATCAAGACCGGTCCTCGGTTCTTGCCATCGTACTCAGCGCTCGGCCGGCTGTACGCGGACCTTCGCTATCCCGAACAGGCAGCGCAGGTGCTGAACGAAGCGCTCAAGGTGGCGATGCCTGGGACCGAAGAGGAGGCGAACATTCACCACCTCGTAGGCACCGTGTATCAGCAGCAGCGGAAGTTCGACGAGGCCATCGCCGAGTTCCAGGCAGCTCTTGGGATCGTACCGGGGATGAGCGACGCGTTGTTTTCGCTGGGCTGGACGTATGCCCTGCAGGGCAACGACGAGGAGGCTAAGCGCTACCTCGACAAGTACGTGATGATGGCAGGTGTGGATGCGCCGGAACATTACGTCAAAGCTGCGCGAGACCGTCTCGCAGAGTTGAGAACCGAATCGCCGTAGGGGGGCTGAGGCAAGATGTCGGAAGAACAATCGGGGGACGAGGTTCGTGAATTGACGGCGGACGAGGTGGCCGAGCTCGAAAAGCTCGACGACGCGATCGCGAAATTCGAGCAGCAGAAGCGGTGGTCGGACATGATCCGGTCCATCCTCAAGAAGGCCGAACTGCTCCAATCGCCGGAGCAGAAGGTGGGGTTGTTCCGACAGGCCGGGACGCTCTACCTCGAGCGATCCAGCAATCAGGCTGAAGCGATCAAATGCTTCGAGCAGTTGCTCGCGCTCGACGCCCAGGACGTCGACGCAATCGAACGCCTAAAGCAGATGTACGAGAAGCGACGCGATTGGGAGAAGCTCATTCGCACGATGCAGCGAGAGGTCGATCTCCTTCCGGAAGACGACCAGTTGATTCGCTACGGCGAGATGGCCGAGCTCGCCACGCAGAGACTGCGCAAGCCCGACGTGTGCATCGAGTTGTGGCAGAAGGTCCTCAAGGGCGATCCCGAGAACTCGAACGCGCTCGACAATCTTGCACAGCTTTACGAGCGCGCGCGCGAGTGGGAGCCGCTCGCGGAGGTGCTCGAGACGTTGGTTGCAGGTGACACCGACGTCAGCTCGATGAAGCAACAGCTTCAGAAGCTCGGAATGATTTATGCCGACAAGATTGGCAACGACGAAGGCGCCATTGGGGCGTTCAAGAAGCTGCTCGAGCTCGACCCGTCCGATCGACGGGCACAGGAACAACTCAAGCGCCGCTATGTGTCGCTAGGCGCCTGGGACGAGCTCGAAACGTTCTACGCCGCCAACGAGAAGTGGGACGAGCTGATTCGTATCGTCGAACGGCAGGCTGAAGCACAGGAGACCGGCCCCGACGACCGTATCCCGCTGCTCTTCCGGGCCGCACGCCTTTGGGAAGACAAGAAGGGCAAGCCCGATCGAGCGGCCCGTGTGTACGAGAAGATCCTTGGCGCGGACCCGGACAACGTCCAGGCCGCCGAAGCGCTCACCCCGATTTACGAAGAGGCGCATGACGCGCGCAAGTTGGTATCGGTCCTGGAGGTGCGCTTCGCGCATGCCGCGGACGACAGTGCGAAGGTCGAGCTTCTTGGGAAGATCGGTCACGTGTTCGAGGAGCGCCTGAGGCAGCCCGAGGTGGCCTTCGAGCGGTATCTCGAGGCGTTCTCGCTGGCACCGACCCACGACGAGGCGCGAGTAGATGTCGAGCGGCTCGCGGAGGAAATGAACGGCTGGGACCGCCTGGTGTCCGGCTTCGAGTCCGCCATCGAAGCGGTGGCCGATCCGCATCAAGCGGTTCCGATTCGCCTGAGCTATGGGCAGACGCTCGCCCAGCTCGATCGAATCGACGACGCGATCGAACAGTTGCAACTCGTTTACGAGCTCGAGAGCGACAACCTGGCAGCGATCAGCGCGCTCGGAGATCTGTACGTCCGGACTGAGCGCTTTCGCGAGTTGCTGGACATCTATGCCCGGCGAATCGAGTTGGAAGAGGACCCGGCGGCGCGTCTCGAGATCGCGTACCGGCGTGCTCAACTCTTTTCTGAGGCACTGAGTGACACCGACAAGGCCATCGAAGCCTTCGAAGGCATCATCGACGAGTATGGGGTCGAGCAGGTCGATGCCTGTTGTGACCTCGAGCAACTCTACGAGAGCGAGTCGCGCTGGCACCAGCTAGGACAGCTGCTCGAGCGCCGCATCGAGGCCAACCCGGAGAGCCACGAAGAGCTCGCAGCCCTCAAGTTTCGGCTGGGCCGCGTTTGTGAATCCCAGATGCAGGACAAGCCCCGCGCAGTCGGGCTGTTTCGCGAAGTGTTGTCACTCATCGCCGAGCACGATGGCGCGAAGGCGCGTCTCGAGGAGCTCCTCGACGACGACGAGGTGGCCGCAGAGGCTTCCCAAGTTCTCGAGCCGATCTACGAGATGAGCGAGGAGTGGGGCCCGTACGTCAATGCCCTTCGAGTGCAGCACCGCTTCAGCGAGGAGCCAAGGCAGAAACTCCAGCTGCTCACGCGAGTGGCCGACACGTACTTCCAGTACATTGGCGACACCGAGCGGGGTTTCGTTTCGTTGTGTGAGGCGTACCGCGAGATGCCGTCGGATACGGGCACGCTGCAGCGTCTCGAGATGCTCGCGAGCGAACACGACTTGTTCGAAGCGGTCGCCGAGCTCACCGGCGATCTCGCCGCGAACGTCGAAGACGTTTCGTTGAGCCGGTCCCTTTGGATCAAGACCGCACAGATTCACGAAGCGCAGCTTCAGGACATGGAAGCGGCTGTTTCGGCGTACCGCAAGGTGCTCGAGGCGGATCCTGGTGACTTCGAGGTACTCGGCGCGCTCGACACCCTGTACCGCGGTGGGCAGCGTTGGCACGAACTCGTCGGTGTTCTTCGGGCCCGCGTAGAGGCCTACTCTGACCCGGACGACAAGATCGGGGTCCTTTCGGAAATGGCGCGCACGCATTCCGATCTGCTGGACGAAGCCGACCAGGCGATCGCGCTCCAGAACGAGATTCTCGAGCTCGACCCGACCAACCTCGGGGCGCTGAGCGCGCTCGATGACCTGCTCGCTCGCCAGGGCTTGTGGAGCGACCTCGTCGACAACGTCGAGCGTCAGTTGTCGATGAATGAGGATCCGCAGGAGCAGACCCTCCTCCTCCTCCGCCTCGCGGAGATTCGCGAGCAGCGTTTGGGGTCGACCGACGCGGCCGTCGAGATCTACCGAGACGTGTTGGCGAACGACGCCAGCAATCCGGCCGCCCTTGGCGCTCTCGAGCGACTTCTCGAGTCACCGGACCACCAAGCGGCCGTGGCTGACATCCTCGAACCGATCTACAGGGACGGCGGGGCTTCGGCTCGGCTCGTTGACGTGTACGAGATTCAGGCGCATCACGCGACGGCGCCCGAGCGGCGACTCGAACTGTTCAACGAGATCGCCAAGCTGCAAGAGTTCTCGCTGAGCGACTTGCACGCTGCCTTCGAGAGCTACGCGCGGGCGTTCCGGGAAGACCCAGGGCACCCGAAGTCGAAGGAGGAGCTCGAGCGACTCAGCGCCGCGGTGGGCGCCTCTGATGCGCTCGCTGGTGTGTACGAGCAGGTGGTGGCGTCTTTGGACGACCCGCAGCTCGCGACCAGGCTGCTGCTTCGCGCAGCGGAGATCCGCGAGGACGACCTCGGTCAGCTCGACCGCGCAGTCGAGCACTACCGGAAGGTCCTCGAGATCGACGATGAGCATCATCAGTCGGCCGACGCCTTGGAACGCCTGTTCCAGCAGGCAGAACGGTACGAAGATCTTGCTGCCATCTACCGTCGCAAGGCTCGTATGTTGCCTTCGCCGGCTGATCAGCGCGAGCAGCTCGTCAAGGCTGCTGCAATCTACGAAGACATCCTCGACAACCCCGCGGAGGCTATCGCCGTGCACCAACAGGTGCTCGAGGCCGACTCGGGCGACCTCGAGTCGCTCGACCGCTTGGTCGAACTCCAGACGCAGCTCGGCAAATGGTCGGCGTTGCTCGAAACCTACGAGCGCAAAGCGGAGGTCGTCGCCGACCCCGACGCTCGCAAGGAGCTCTTCACCGCCATGGGCCGCGTGTACGAGACGCAGCTCGACGATTCCACCAAAGCGATCGACGTGTACCAGCGTGTTCTCGAGATCGATCCTGACGACCTGCCGGCGCTCGGCCACTTGGACGGGCTGTTCGAGGCCACCGCCCAATGGCGGGACCTCCTGCAGGTGCTGGAGCGCCAGTCTGAGCTGGTCGCCGAGGACGCACCGCGCATCGAGCTTCGTTTCCGAATCGGTGAGCTCTGGCGGCGACACCTCGAGGACCCGACGCAGGCGATCGAGATCTATCGCAACATCTTGGCCGAGACGCCGGACCATCAACCGACCCTCGATGCCCTGACTTCGATGACCAGCGATGCGGTGGAGCCATTGGCGGCTGCCGAGGCCCTCGAACAGGTCTACCTGGCGTCAGGGGAGTATCGGAAGCTAACCGAGGTCCGCGAGGTGCAGATTCGCTTCACCGAGGATCCGGTGGAACGCGTCGAGATGCTCCAGCAGCTTGCCGAGATCTACGAGATTCAGCTCGAGGATCCGCCCTCGGCGTTCAGTGCGTTCGTTCGGGCGCTTCCGCTGGACACGCGCAACGAGCTGACGCTCGCGTCGCTCGAGCGGCTTGCCGAGCAGACGAGCAGTTGGCATGAAGCGGCTTCACGATATGACGCAGAAGTGCAGAGAATGCGTGAGGAATCTCCGGAAGAGGTTGTTCATCTCGCCAAGCGCTCCGCGGTGATCAACGAGGTGCAGCTCGACGATGTCGACGCCGCGATTTCACGCTACCAGTTCGTCGTCGACGTCGACTCGGCAGACGTCTCGGCCATCGAGGCCCTCGACCGGCTCTACGAGCAGACTGAGCGCTGGGACGACCTAGCGGCGACCCTTCAGATCGAGGCTGCGGTCGCGACCACACCAGAGGACGTCCTGAACCTCCAGTTCCGGACCGGCCAAATTTTTCAGAATCAGCTTGGGAACATGGATTCGGCGATTGCGCAGTACCGCGAGATCATCGCGGCGGCGCCCGAGTTTGCGCCGGCCGTGTCGGCGCTCGAGGACCTGTTCTCGAGCGGTGTGCAGCCTCTGCAGATCGGCGAAGTGCTCGAACCCCTCTACCGTATGCAGGGCAACTGGGGGCAGCTTCTCAGCGTGCAGGAGGTTCAGGTCGAGCATCAGAGCGACCCGATCGAGCGCGTCGTGATGATGCATCGCCTGGCTGAGATTGCCGAAGACAAAGCCAACGACCATCGCCGCGCCTTCCAGTGGATGCAGAAGGCCTTGCTCGAGGATCCGAGCCACGACCATTCGCTGGGCGAGGCGGAGCGCCTTTCGGCGATCGTCGACGGCTGGACGCAACTCGCGACGACTTACGCCAACGGGATTCAGCACACCGGCGACCCGCTCAGCAGGGCAGAGCTCGGACGGCGTCTCGCCAAGGTGTACGAGGAGCAGCTCCACGATCTGGAGCGCGCCGAGGAGACCTACCGATTTGTGCTCGGCGTCGACGACCACGACGAGAACGCGCTCGCGGCGCTCGACCGGATCTACACCGAGCACGGGGCACACCTAGCGCTTTCGCAGGTGCTTCGAAAGCGAATCGAAGGGTGCAACAACGGCTCGGAACTGATCGATTTGCACTACCGCTTGGGCGCGGTGCTCGATCACCGGCTCGGGTGCACCGAAGAGGCGATCGAGGTCTTCAACACACTGCTCCGCGATCATGATTCCGAGCACGCCGAGACGATTCGAGCGCTCGAGGGGATCTACGCCAACCTAGAGCGCTGGCCCGAGCTCTTTGCGACCTTCGAAAAGGAGCTGAGCATTGCGCTCGGCGACTCCCAGCAGGCCGACGTCTTCGCACGCATGGCCAAACTGTCTTCGAACCGGCTACGCGATTCGGAGAAGGCCATCGGTCTATGGCAGCGAGTGCTGGACCTCCGCGGGGAGGACCCCGAGGCGCTCAACGCGCTCGGCGACATCTACGCCTCGCAGGGCAACTGGCGCGATCTGGTCGACGTCCTCGAACGCGAAGCTGCGATCGCAGACGATGATTCGTTCCGCATTCAGGTGTACTCCGACCTCGCGAGGGTTTGGTACGAGAAGCTCGAGCGGGAGCGCAACGCGATCGAGAACTGGGAACGCGTGCTCGATATCGACCCGGGCAACACCTACGCGCTGTTCAGCATCGCCGAGATTCATCGGGAAGGCGGCCAGTCGCGAGAGCGCGCCGACACGCTTCAGAGGATCATCGACGTCGGCGCCGCGACTCTCGAGGACGCCGACCTCGTCACGGTCTACATGCAGCTCGGGCACATCTACGGCAACGAGCTCGACCAACCGGGCGATGCCGTCGAGGCCTACCGCAACGTTCTGACCATCGACCCAGCCTTCTTTGAAGCGCTCGACTCGCTCGAGCTCATCCATCGCGGCCAAGATGAATGGGAAGACGCGATCGACGTCATGGAGCAGCGGGCGCGGGCGTTCGCCGACCCGCAGGAGAAGATTCGCCAACTCATCTCGGTCACCGAGCTCTGGGAGAGCGAGGTTGGCAACAAGGACGGCGCCGCGGGTGCGTTCGGTCGCATCCTCGATGTCGATCCGATGCACGAGTACGCGTTCTCGGAGCTGCAGGCGCTGCACAAGGAGGCGGAGCGCTGGGACGATCTGATCGACCTCTACGTTACCCGCATCGAAGCGACCGAGGACCGCGATGAGCGCATTGAGCTCTTGCGCGCGGCTGCAAGGACCTACGAGGAGCAGCTCGACAACGGCGAGCAGGCGTACCACACGCTCTACATCGCTTGGACCGAGGACTTCGGGAACAAGAACACGGCGGTCGACCTCGAGCGGGTGACCGCGGCCAACGACAAGTGGAACGAGCTTCTGACGTCGGCCAACCAGGTGCTGCAAGAGGGCCACCAGCCGGACACACAGATTGCGATCTGCCTCTGCTGCGCGAAGTGGTACGGACAGGATCTCGGACACCCGGAATACGCGATTCCGTACTACGAGCAGATCCGCGCGCTCGACCCGAGCAACGCCAAGGCTTGGTGGCAGCTTGGTGACCTGTATGAGACGACCCAGCAGTGGGACAAGCTCGCGCAGGCACTTGCGAAGCTCGTGGAGCTGACGAGCGACGACGAGGTCAAGGCCAACACTTACGTCCGAATGGGCGACCTGGCGGATGATCGCTTCGCGATGCGACAAGAGGCGGAGGACTACTACCGTCGAGCGTTGCACCTGCAGGACACGCACGTGGGCGCGTTGGAGGCGCTCGAGCGCATCTACCGCGAGGACGGTCGCTCCAACAAGCTGCTGAACATCCTCGAGCGAAAGGCACAGGCCGTCGAAGACACCGACAGTGTGGTGTCGGCGCTGCTCCAGGTCGCGGTGGCCTACGAAGAGAGCTTCAACGACCCGAAGGCCGCCATCGAGAACTACGAGAAGGCGGCTGAGCTGTCACCCTCGGATCTCAGCGCACTTCGAGGTTTGGAGCGTTTGTACACGCAAGAAGGCCGGTATCAGGACCTGATTGGTATTCTCGAGCGAGAGTACGAGGTCGTTTCGACCGAGCGCGAGCGTATCGAGATTCTCCTGCGCCTCGCCCAAATGTGGGAGCAGGAGTTCCGCAAGCCGGAGAACGCCGCAGAGCGCCTCGAGCAGGTCTTGGACATCGACCCGCTGCACGACGACGCGCTCTGTCAGCTCGAGCAACTCTACCGGACGACGCAGCGCTGGGACGACCTGGTGCGCACCTTCGACCGTCACGCGAACGCGACCTCGGACAACGAGGAACGAGCTCGCATCTTCCGTGAGCTCGGCCAGCTCTACGCCGCCAAAAAAGACGACGTCGAACAGGCAATCGATAGCTACCTGAACGCGCTCAATCTCAACGAGCAGGATATCTTCAGCCTGCAGGCGCTGACGAAGCTGTACGAGCGCAAGGGCGACCACTCTGCGGCTCTCGACATGATGGGGCAGCTTGCAGTGGTGCTCGACGATCCCGCCGACCAGGTGGCGCTCAAGCACCGCATGGGCCGCATTCTCGACCAGGAGCTCGGGGACCGCGTCTCGGCACTGGAGCAGTTCCAAGCAGCGATCGATTTGGACCCAGCCCATCTTCCATCGCTCGAGGCGATGCGCGGCATTCACGTCGATTCCGGTGACTGGGTCGCCGCTGCGCGCACTCTAGGCCTCGAGATCGAGCACACCGAGAACGATCGTATTCGCGGGGCAAGGCTCGTCGAGCTCGGCCGGGTTCGTGCCGACAGGCTCGACGACGAAGCGGGCGCTGTGCAAGCCTTCCAGGCGGCGTCCGCGGCGGACCCCGGCAACGAGGATGCCATGCTGCCGCTGGTCGATTCGTACGCCGCGAACGGCAGGTACGAGGATGCCTTCCCGCTCCTGCGGACTCTGGTTCAGCGCTCCGACAAGCGAGAGCGCGACGAGCAGCACCGGCTTGCGTCGATGCTGGGCGAAACCGCGACAAGGCTCGGCCAGGCCGACGAAGCCGTCGCCGCCTACGAGCGAGCCTACGAAATCGACAACGACGATTCGCCGACGCTCAAGGGCTTGGCCGGAAGCTACTTCCGGGCAGAGCGGTGGGACGACGCGTTCAAGTACCATCAGTTGCTGCTGGTCCAACACCGCGATGCGCTCGGTCGCGACGAGATCACCGAGGTCTTCTATCGACTCGGTGTCGTCAAGCGAGAGCAGGGCGAGGACAAGAAGGCTCGCAACATGTTCGACAAGTCGCTCGAGGAGGACACGCATTTCGTGCCTGCCCTCGAAGCGATGGTCGCGCTGCAAACCGCAGAAGGCGACTGGGATTCGGTGGTTCAATACAAGAAGCGAATCCTCGACGTCGCCGACGAGCCGTCGGCCCGCGCCGCGCTTCTCGTCGAACTAGGCGACCTTTGGCACGAGAAGCTCAAGGACTCGGACGCTGCGGCCGAGGCGTTTACCGAGTCGCTCGATATCGAGCCTGACAATCATGTGGTGCTCCACAAGCTCCTGGTCGCGTACCAGGGCGCCGAGCGCTGGTCGGAGGCTATCGACATCATCGAGCGCGTCTGCGGGCTCGAAGAGCGCGACGAGGCCAGGGCCAAGTACACGTACACCATCGGTGTCATCCTTCGCGACAAGCTCGAGGACGAGGACGCGGCTCTCGAGCGCTTCAATGAAGCCCTCGACCTCGACGGCACTCAGCTCAAGCCCTTCGAAGCGGTCAACAAGCTCCTCAACGAGCGCAAGGACTGGAAGGCGCTCGAGCGGGCGTACCGCAAGATGCTCCACCGCATCATCAACCACGGCAATGCCGACCTCGAGCACAACCTTTGGCACACCCTCGGCATCATCTACCGCGATCGTCAACGGAACTTCGATGCCGCTGCCGAGTCGTTCAAAATGGCTGCCGGGCTCAAGCCGGACAACGCTGTCGAGCACGAGATTCTCGCGGAGCTTTACGCCACGATGCCCGACAAGACCGAGGAGGCCATCGCGGAGCATCAGTGGCTCCTCGCGGCCGACCCGAACCGGCTCGAGTCGTATCGCGCGCTGTACAAGCTCTACTTCGACGCGCGCGCCTACGACAAGGCGTGGTGTATTGCGCGGACGCTGACGCACTTCCAGAAGGCGGACGAGGAGCAGCAAAAGTTCTACCAGCAGTACAAGCAGGATCGGGAGATTCAGCCCAAGACGCGGCTCAGCAACGAGAACTGGGTCAAGGACTTGATGCACTCGGACCAGGACATTTACATCTCCAAGATCATGGAGGTGATCGCGCCTGCGGTGCGAGCATCGCTTGCCCTGACCGACAAGAAGCTCAATCTTCACAAGCGCAAGCCCGAAGACCTCGCCAACCCGAGCCTCGCGCTCGCGCGGCAGTTCAAGCTGGCGCAGGACGTTCTCAGCGTGTCGATCCCGGTTCGCCTCTTCATTCAGAAGGAGCTGTCGGGAGCGCTTCGCGACGAATCACGCAGCAACCCGCCGGCTATCATCACCGGCTACACGCTGCTCTCGGGCTACCGCCCAGTCGACCTCGCGTTCGTGTGCGGCCGTCACCTGACGTACTACCGCGGCGAGCACTTCATCCGCACCATGTACAACTCGCACACGGAGCTCAGGACGCTCTTGCTGGCCGCCATGCGGGTGGTTGGCATGGGTGGCGGGGACGCCAGCGTGGAGTCGACCGCCAAGCAGTTGGCCAAGCACATGGACCAGGCGCACCTCGACGTGCTCAAACAGGTCGTTCGCAAGTTCGTCGATGCAGGCGGCAAGGCTGACATCAAGCGTTGGATGCAGGCGACCGAGATCACCGCGCTTCGAGCGGGCCTCCTCCTCTGTGACGACGTCGACACCGCGGTTCGCATGACACAGCAAATCGCATCCGAGTCCACGGCCGACCTCGCTCCGCGCGACAAGGTCAAGGAGCTCGTCATCTACAGCATCTCGGAGAGCTACTTCCGCCTCCGCGAGCAGCTGGGCATCCAGATCAAGGTCTAGTCGAGGTCTAGTCGAGACTTGGGCTGCTCGGGCGAGCGTGCGCGGGGCTCCGTCATGTGACAGGGCTTGTCCATGCTGGAGCTCACGCTCGACAGTGAGGCCGACACCCTCGCCCTGGCACGGTCCTTAGCGTCCGTGCTCGAGGGCGGGGATGTGATCGGGCTCGAAGGCGGGCTCGGGGCTGGCAAGACGACCTTCGCGCGCGGTGCCGTGCATGGGCTTGGCGTGGCGGAGGACACGGCGGTGACCAGTCCGACGTTCGCGCTCCTGCACCAGTACGAGGGACGCCTTCCGGTAGCTCACGCGGACTTCTACCGGCTCGCTAACGAGGCGGAGCTCGAGGAGCTGGGCGTGGACGAGCTGGTCGAGGAGGGGGCAGTGCTCCTGGTCGAGTGGGGTCGAAAGTTCACCGGCATGGCGAGCCAAACTGCGCTTTGGGTGGAGTTGGAGATCATCTCCGAGGTTGGCCGGCTCGTCCGTTTGCGTCCCCAAGGCGCTCGCGGCGATGCGATCATCGGTGCCCTCAGTAAGCGGGGTCCACGCTGAACGGTTCCCGGTTGCAGGCCCCTAGGGGCTCTGGTAAGTCCGCGCGAACGTCCAGGTTGAACTGATTCGATGCCCCGCCGCGATGACATTGAAAGCATCCTTCTGATTGGGTCGGGGCCGATCGTAATTGGGCAGGCCTGCGAGTTCGACTACTCCGGCACTCAGGGCGCCAAGGCGCTCAAAGAAGAGGGCTACCGGATCATTCTCGTCAACTCCAACCCGGCGACGATCATGACCGACCCGGAGTTCGCCGACCGTACGTACGTCGAGCCGCTCACGCCGGACATCCTCGAGGCGATCATCGAACGCGAGAAGCCCGATGCCCTCCTCCCGACGCTCGGTGGGCAAACCGCGTTGAACCTCGCCCTAGCACTCGCCGACAGAGGCATCCTCGAGAAGCACGGGGTGGAGCTGATCGGCGCGAACGTGGACGCGATCCGCAAGGCCGAAGAACGTGAGCTCTTCAAGGCCGCCATGGACAAAATTGGCCTCGGGAGCGCGCGTGCGGATGTCGCCCGCACGGTCGAGGAGGCGCACGAGATTGCCGATCGCATCGGCTTCCCCATCATCCTGCGTCCCTCCTTGACGATGGGCGGCTCTGGCGGCGGCGTCGCCTACAACAAGGCGGAGTTAGACGAGGCGATTCGTTGGGCGTTCCAGTGCAGCCCGATCCATGAGTGCCTTGTCGAAGAGAGCCTCATCGGTTGGAAGGAGTACGAGCTCGAGGTCATTCGAGACAACGCGGACAATTTCGGCGTCATCTGCACGATCGAAAACTTCGACCCGATGGGGGTTCACACCGGGGACTCGATCACCGTGGCGCCCGCCATGACGCTCACCGACCGTGAGTACCAGCGCCTTCGCAACGCCGCGCGGGCCATCATCACCGAGATTGGCGTCGAGACTGGCGGCTCGAACATCCAGTTCTCCGTGAATCCCGCCGACGGCCGGATGGTCGTGATCGAGATGAACCCGCGGGTGTCGCGTTCGAGTGCGCTCGCATCGAAGGCGACCGGCTACCCGATCGCCAAGATCGCGGCCAAGCTCGCCGTTGGGTACCGACTGGACGAACTTCAGAACGACATCACCGGGACGAGCGCCGCGTTCGAGCCCACCATCGACTACGTCGTCACGAAGATCCCGCGCTTTGCCTTTGAGAAGTTCGCTGGCGCCGACCCGCGTCTGACGACGCAAATGAAATCGGTCGGCGAGGCGATGGCGATTGGCCGCACCTTCAAGGAGTCGCTCCAGAAGGCGGCACGATCGCTCGAGACGGGCAGAGACGGTCTCACTTCACTCCTCGCGAAGGCCGACTACCGAGACCTCGCCGCCCAGGTGCGCCGACTCATCGAGACCCGTGAGGCGATCAACACCGCCAAGCCCATGCTGGCAGACTTGCCCGACGCCACCGACGAGGAGCTCCGAGAGTCGATTCTCGACTTGATTCGGACTCCCTTGGCGGACCGGCTTTGGTACATCGCCGATGGCCTTCGCGTGGGGCTCACCGTCGAAGCCATCCACGAGGCCACCGACATCGATGTCTGGTTTCTCGAACAGATGCGCCAAATCATCGCGTTTGAACAGGGCCTGAAGGCGTCTGCCGCAGAACCACTCAGCGAATCGATGCTCCGCAAGGCCAAGGAGTTCGGGTTTAGCGACGGGCAGATTGCCGCCGCCCGGGGCGAGGCCGCTCGAGACGTTCGCGCGAAGCGGGCCGAACTCGGAGTCGAACCGATCTACTCCCGCGTCGACACCTGCGCCGCCGAGTTCCCGGCATTGACCCCGTACATGTATTCGAGCTGGGGCCTACAAAGCGAAACGCGGGCGAGCAGCGACAAGAAGAAAGTAATGATCCTCGGAGGCGGGCCCAACCGCATCGGCCAGGGGATCGAGTTCGACTACTGCTGCGTGCATGCCTCGTTCGCTCTCAAAGAGATGGGCTTCGAGACCATCATGGTGAACTGCAACCCCGAGACGGTGTCCACCGACTACGACACGTCAGACAAGCTCTACTTCGAGCCGCTGACCTTCGAAGATGTGATGCACATCGTCGAGATGGAGAAGCCCGACGGAATCATCGTCCAGTTTGGCGGTCAGACGCCGCTCAAGCTTGCAGTTCCTCTTTCGCAACAGGGCGTGCCGATTCTCGGCACCTCTGCCGACGCGATCGATCGGGCGGAAGATCGCGAGCGTTTCGAGGAGCTGCTGACGAAGCTCAATCTCGATCGGCCGCGCGGCGGGATCGCCAAAGGCGCCAAGGACGCCTTCGCGGTTGCGGAGCAGATCGGATTTCCGGTCGTGGTGCGGCCGAGCTACGTGCTTGGCGGGCGCGCCATGGAGATCGTGCATTCGCAGGAAGAGCTGGCGAGGTACATGACCGTCGCGCTCGAAGCGGTGGCCGACGCGGGCACCCAAACAATCCTCGTCGATAAATTTCTGAAAGACGCCATCGAGGTCGACGTTGATTGTGTTTCCGACGGCCAGGATGTGGTCATCGGGGGATTGCTGCAGCACATCGAGGAAGCCGGGATTCACTCCGGTGACTCGTCGATGGCGCTACCCGCCCATGCACTTCCCGGAGACGTCTTGGCCACACTTCGCGCATCGACGCGCGCGCTCGCGTTGGAACTCGGTGTCATCGGTCTGATGAACGTTCAGTTCGCGGTTCGAGGAAACGACGTGTTCGTCATCGAGGTCAATCCGAGGGCTTCGCGCACGATTCCGTTCATCAGCAAAGCCATCGGTGTGCCGCTCGCCAAGGTCGCAGCCAAGGTGATGGCCGGTGCCACGCTCCGCGAGCTTGGGTACACGCGTGAAATCGTCACCAAGCACATCGCTGTCAAAGAGTCGGTCTTTCCCTTCACGAAGTTTCCCGGGGTGGACACGATTCTCAGCCCAGAGATGCGTTCGACGGGCGAAGTGATGGGCATCGCCGACAACTTCCCCGACGCGTTCTACAAGGCGCTTCTGTCCGCACACTTGGAGCTTCCCAGGGAAGGGAAAGTGTTCATCAGCGTGAAAGAGAAGGACAAGCCTGCCGCCGCCGACCTTGCGCGACGCCTGGCGGACCTGGGGTTCGGCATCGTCGCTACCAGGGGGACCTGCGAAGTGCTGGGGCGCGCGGGCGTCGAGGCCGAGAGCGTCCACAAGGTGGGGGAGGGCAGGCCACACATCGTAGACCTTCTCCAAAATGGCGAGATCGCACTGGTGTTCAACACCACCGAGGGCGCGAAGGCCATTCGCGACAGCCGTTCGATGAGACGCCAAACGGTGTTGAGCGACGTGCCGTACTTCACGACGATCGCCGCCGCCATGGCCACGGTCGACGCTGTCGAAGCGCGACGCCTCCGGCCCCTATCTGTGCGCTCGATCCAAGAGTACCACGCGAGCACCGGCGAGCTGGCCACGCTTCGGCCGCCCAAGTCCTAGCCCGTAGAGAGGATGCCCCGCATCCTCCGCCGGCCTTCGGCTTTGGGTTGCCAACTTTCCGAGCACAGTTTACGAGGATGAGATGGACCGGGTACCGATGACCCCCGATGGGCATACTGCCCTCACCGCAGAGCTCAACGCGCTCAAGGCCGAGCGGCCGAAGATCTCCCGGGAGATCGGGATCGCCCGCGATCACGGTGATCTGAAAGAGAACGCCGAGTACCACGCCGCCAAAGACAACCAAGGCATGTGCGAGGCCCGGATCGCGGTCATCGAAGACACGCTCTCTCGCGCGGACGTCATCGACACCTCGAAGCTCGGAGGAGACAAGGTGAAGTTCGGAGCCTTCGTCGACCTCGAAGACGTCGACAACGGCAAGGTCGTCACCTACCGCCTGGTCGGGCCGGACGAGTCTGACATCAGGCAAGGCAAGATTTCGATCACCTCTCCCGTGGCGCGCGCCATCGTCGGCAAGGAAGTCGGCGACGAAGTGGTTGTCCAAACACCGGGCGGCGTTCGCAACTACGAGGTCAGCGACGTCCGCTGGGACTGAAGAGAGCCCTCGTCGGAGGGAGCGTGCGCCGGTGCCCACACTGCTCGAGCATCCTGTCGAAACCCTCCCAGGGATAGGTCCCACCACGGGGGCACACCTGCGCAAGCGAGGGTATGAATCGGTGGGCGACCTGCTGTGGTTGTTGCCGAGAGGCTACGACGACCAGCGGCGCCCGACACCGATCCACGCGCTCCAGGACGGAGACTACCTCGTCGTCGAGGGCGTGGTGCGAAGGGCTCGCTCGTTCCCGCGGGGAGGGCACATGGGTTTTGAGGCGCGCCTCGAAGCCGCCGATGGTGGGCCGGACACACCCGAGTCATCCGGCGAAGCAGGGTATCGCGAGCTGAAGCTGATTTGGTTCCGCGCGATCCCGGGCCTTGGAAGGCGCTTCGTGGAAGGGGAGACTGTCCGTGTCGCGGGACGTGTCCACGACTATCGGGGCACCGCGACGATGGCCCATCCTGAGTCGCTGGCGGCGGACACACCGGGAAGCATCGAGCCCCGCTACCCGGAGATCCCTGGCGTTCGGCGAAAGACCCTGAGGCGTGCGGTGCGCGCGGCGGTGGACCGCGCAGTTGCCGGTGTTCCCGACCTGATTCCGTCGGCGTTGCGCGACGAGGTTGGTGCGAGCACCGTCGGCGAGGCGCTCGCGTCGATCCACATTCCCGACCCGGCGACCTTCGATGGGGATGCAGATATAGAGCTGACGACACCGGCGCACCGTCGCCTCGCTCTTGAAGAGCTCGTCCTGTGGGAGCTCGCGCTTCGACTGAGGCGCGCGTCCGAGCGAGGGGGCGTCGCCCGCCGGTTCGAGATCGAGCCTGCCGTCACCACGGCGTGTGAGGCATTCCCCTTCGAGCTCACCGAGGCGCAGCAGGGGGCCGTCGCGGAGGTGAGCGCGTCGCTGACTAAGGAGGCGCCGATGCGCCGTTTGCTCCAGGGCGACGTGGGCTGCGGGAAAACAGCCGTTGCGATGGTCGCCTGCGCCCAGGTCGTGGCGGGCGGCGGGCAGGCCGTGTTCTTGGCCCCGACCGAGCTCCTCGCGGACCAACACGCCGAGACGTTGAGACCCACCGCGGAAAAGCTTGGTCTCCGGCTCGGAGTGTTTACCGGCGCCCTGAGTAGGGACCAGCGCCGCTCGATGCTCGACCGCATGGCAACGGGAGCGGTCGACCTCGTCGTGGGCACGCACGCCCTGTTGAGCGGGGAGCTGCGCTTTGCAGACCTCGGACTGGTGATCGTGGACGAGCAGCATCGCTTCGGCGTCGCGCAGCGCCTTCGGCTCGGCACGCGCGGTTCGACGCGACAACCACATCTTCTCGTCATGACTGCCACTCCGATTCCCCGAAGCCTCGCCTTGGTGTTGTACGCGGGGCTCGAACTCACCACCATTGATGCGAAGCCGCCCGGCCGCATCGCCTCGACCACCAAGATGGTTGCACGCGCCCAGCGCGCGACCGTGTTCCGACAGATCGAACGAGCGCTCGAGGCGGACGGCAGGGCGTTTGTCGTATGTCCGGCCATTTCTTCTTCCGACGACCTGATCGGTGTGGATCGAACGTTCGAGGAAATGAAATCGCACTTTGGAGATGCTCGGGTAGGGCAGATCCATGGCCGCCTTTCCGGAGACGAGCGCAGATCTTTGATGAGCGGATTTCGGGAAGGGGAGCTTCAGGTTTTGGTCGGGACGACGGTGTTGGAGGTGGGCGTCGACATTCCCGCGGCGAACATCATGGTCGTCGAACAAGCCGAGCGCTTCGGCCTCGCACAGCTTCATCAGCTTCGTGGTCGGGTCGGGCGAGCCGGGCAGCGAAGCGCCTGTCTGCTCACGTTCACCGAGCCCCTCTCCGCGGATGCGGAAGCCCGTCTGCAGGTGCTGTGCGACAGCGACGACGGCTTCCGTCTGGCGGAGCGAGATCTCGAGCTGCGAGGCCCCGGTCACCTTTTTGGGTACCGCCAATCCGGTGCGAGCGGGCTGCAATTCGCCAATCTCGCCAGGGATCGGGGGCTGCTGCAACAGGCGGGAGAGCTCGCGGATCGCATCATCGGCGCCGATTCGCAGTTGTCTGCCCCCGAGCACGCCGTGGCGCTTGCCGCCGTAGCCCGCTGGGAACGCAACGCCGCCGTCCGGGAAGACGCCGGTTGACGCTCGTCCACCGATTGCTTGCTTCTTGACGGTTCCGAGCCACCCAGGTAGTTCCAAATTATGCCGCTGGTTCACCACACGCAGCGCGAAGTCACGCTGAAAATCGTCTATTACGGCGTCGGGCTCGGGGGCAAAACCACCAACCTCGAAACCATCCACGCACAAACGCGGCCGGAGTCCCGAGGGAAGCTGGTCTCTGTGAATACCGAGGCCGAGCGCACGCTCTTCCTCGACTTCCTGCCGCTGCAGCTCGGAAAGTTCCGCGGCTACACCGTGCGTCTACACCTCATCTCCGTCCCGGGCCAAATCGCCCAGGACTCCACACGTCAGATGGTGCTTCGCAACGTTGACGGCGTCGTTCTCGTGGTCGACAGCCAGCCTGACGCGATCGAGGGCAACAACTACGCCATCCGCAACCTCGACTACAATCTGCGTCAGGACGGAACCGACCCGGATCGAATACCGATGGTCGTCCAGTACAACAAGCGCGACATCTCGGGGGTGCTCGACGTCGAAGAGCTGAGCGAGCGGCTCGGCGTCCCAGACGGGGTTCCGGAGCTCGTCTCTTCCGCCCGTGACGGGTGGGGCGTTTTTGAAACCGTGAAGTCGATCGTGCGTGTCTGCATGCATCAACTTGGCGACCCAAGCTTGCGAAGCGAGGGTCGGGTGGACTGCCTGCTCGAGGAGCCGCGCGCCCGCTTCTATCCGAGCGGTCCGGTCTCGATGATTCATGCCATTGCGGCCGGCGCGGATGACGAGCACGAGCTGGAGCTCGACGAGCTCGAGCTCGTGAGCGGCTAGGCCAATGAAACCGTCGGGCTCAGAGTCCGTCGCTGACCGCGTACGGAACGTAGCGCCGACGATTGAAGTGCTTCCGGTGCGCACGCCGACGCTGCCACCCGCGACTCACACCAACAGCTTCCTGGTTGGAACCAAAGAGGCAGTCCTCATCGAGCCAGCCACGCCGTACCGAGAAGAGCAGGACGCGATGGTCCAGTGGGTCCAGGCGGCCCGGCTTCGCGGGGTGGAGCCGGTCGCGATCCTCGCCACCCATCACCATCCTGACCACGTGGGCGGCGCCATGGCCCTTCGGGAACGCTTGCAGCTCCCACTCTGGGCCCACGCCATGACCGCCCAGCGCCTCGACGGCATCGTGGAAGTCGACCGGCTGATCCAAGATGGCGAACGCATCGAGCTCGAAGGCCCAACCCCGACCTCGCTCACTGCCCTGCACACCCCAGGCCATGCGCCGGGGCACCTGTGCTTCACCGACGAAGCGAGCAACATCATGATCGCTGGCGACATGGTCGCCTCGGTCGGCACCATCATCGTGGAACCCACCGACGGCGACATGCTCCTCTACCTCGAGTCGCTTCGGAAGATGTCCGTGCTCGAGCCGGCCGGGTTGCTACCGGCCCACGGTGACTTGATCACAGAGCCACAGGCCCT
>CAXMRN010000129.1:0-9075 GCA_964195565.1 uncultured Polyangiaceae bacterium
CCAATGCCCAACGGTTTCGTCAGATACAAGTGGTTGCCGAGCTCGGCAGTGTCGTTGCGCTTCAAGTGCTCGACTGCCACGGACCCAGTTACGGCGAGCCCGAAAATGGGCTCGGGCGCGTCGATGCTGTGCCCGCCGGCAAGCGAGATACCGGCATCCCTGCACGCGTGTCGTCCGCCGTCCACGACCTGCTGAGCGACCTCTGGGGGCAGCTGGTTGATGGGCCAACCCAGAATGGCGATGGCCACCATGGGTACGCCGCCCATCGCGTACACGTCGCTAATGGCGTTGGTGGCCGCGATGCGACCGAAGTCGAACGGGTCGTCGACTATCGGCATGAAGAAATCTGTCGTGCTGATGACCGCCCGTCCGTCGCCGAGGTCATAGACCGCCGCATCGTCCCGTGAGGTGTTGCCGACCAGTAGCTGCGGATCCGCAAACTTCACTTGGGTCTGCAGAATCACGTCCAGCACTTGGGGTGAGATCTTGCAGCCACAGCCGGCGCCGTGACTGTATTCGGTCAGCTTGATTTCAGTGCTCATCAAATCACCACAGTCCGGACGCCGGAACGCGGAGCATAGAACAGAGATTGCCGCGGGCCAAGGTTCTTCGAATGCCTAGCGTCTGGCGTTGAGCGACCAATCGTAGTCGAGGTGCCGGATGGTCGGGCTGTGGCCTGCCGCGAGGTCCGTGGCGAGGTCATCATCGTACCGCGCGGCGTACTCGAGAACGGATCCGGCTACCTGCTCGAAGTCCCCCGCGTACCACTGGTAGAGAGCCGTAAGCTCGATGGTCGCGTTGCCACGCTCGTAGCGTAACCATCGCTCGTTGCCATGTGTGAAACGGGTCTGATCCTCGAGCTGCTGTTCGAGCCGGTCCCCGGTGTAGGCCTCGGAGCGAAGGGGTGGGCATCCGATGGCGGCGCAGACCAGTGCAAAGTGGATCCGCGGCTCCCGAAAGTTGGGCCGAATGAGCCCGTGCTCGATCTGGTTGAGACTGTAGGTCTCGCCACCCAGCACCCAGCGTTCCCCATCCCAGCGTTCTTTGGAGGGAATGTCTCGAATTGACTCGACGGGGAAGTGGTCGAGGATCAGCCGCAGCGTAAAGGCGTTGTAAGCGTTGATCAGGAGCGCGAGGTGCTCGTCCCGTCCAAGATTGTCGAGCGTCACGGTCGCAAGACTCTCGATATACGCGTCAAGCGTGGCACCGTGCCCGGCGAGGCCAGCGTAGTCGACGAAGCCGTCGGAATCCACGTGGTCGGCGACGAGCTGGTCGTAGCCGGAGTGATCGAAGACGTCGCTGCCCCGGGCGGTGGCGTAGGTCTCGGCCAACTCCACCTGCGGTGGCCCGAACAGACGCACCAGCAGAGTCTCCAACCCGCCACTGCGCCAGAAGCTCATACCGAGAACCAGCACTACAGCGATCACTATCAGTGCAATGACTGTCAGTTTTCCCATTGTGTCTCCACCGCCTCGAGCAGGACGCGAACTCCCGGTATGATGGCGAGTGTGACCTCGACCCTAGGCACGCTGGCCAACTCGAGGGCCGCCTCATACGCTTTGCGCTCTTCTCGCGCAATGGATTTCGATGCGTGCAACGCCCTGAGGCACGCGAGGCCCACGCCGGCAACATCAGACAGAGCCTTCGATACTGGCGTGATCTCGGTCAGGAGCGGCGACCGAACAACCGCGCTCGCGAGGCGTTCGGGACTGTCAACCCACGCATTCATTTCCGCCTCGAGTTCGCGGCGCATCGCACCATGAGAAGGGTCGGCCACGAAGGCCGCCACCTTTGCCGCGAACGCGCGTGGCGTCTCCCCATCGGTCACGGCGGCATCCACCAGGCGATTGAGCGGTGTGCTTGTCGTGTAGTGAGTGAGCAACTTCCATCTTTGCTCCAGGGTGATAGGCTCGACCACCTCGGCCAAGATCTGTACGGCGGCACTCGATGAACCCCCGGCCAGCTCCTTCTGCATCTGTCGAGGGCCGCTCTTGTGCGCGAGCCCGATGGCCTCGAGCTGGCGACTCACCGCTGGGAGCCTGCGGTAGAGATCATCGACATCTCGAATCTCGCGTGGCGACCACAGTCGCTCCGCGACCGCGGCCGTCCTGGGCCACAGGCGTGAATCAACATTGGCCGCCGTCACAAACTCAGTCCACATCGATGCCTCCCCGCCCAGAATGAGAGCGCGCTGCTCGTCGGTTGCGTCAGACACCTCGCCGTCAAAGGGGTCTTTGAGGTAATGGTAGGATGCGGGCAGCATCGCATCCATGTAGTACTCGGACGACGCAATGGCGCGGTTGCCACGCCGGATTGCCTCCGCCACCCATCGTTGTCCTCGCACTGACTCTATGACAACGGCCCGGTCGAGACCGGGAGCAACCAACGGATCCCACCCTATCGTTTCGCGTCCGTGGTTGTGGAGAAAGCTCTGGATTCTGTTGTGAAAATCCACCAGTAGATCACGAGGGCCTTCAAGACTGTGTTCTCGCATATACGCGCGGATGGCTGCATTCGACTGCCAATCCTCCGGATCAACCTCATCGCCGCCGAGATGGATGAATCGGCCAGGGAACAGTGAGACCATCTCCGATAGGAACTCGAATACGAGCTCGATGGTCCCATTCTTCGTGGGGTCCATGGTTGCCTTGTGGCCACCGAATTTCCGCGAAACCGTGTACGGTCCGGATGCGCTGGCCAGCCCCGGATAGCCGACGAACCAGCTCGTGGTGTGACCGGGCATGTCGAACTCCGGGACGACGGATATACCGCGATCCCACGCATACTCGACGATGCTGCGAACCTCTTCTTGCGTATAGTAGTTCCCGTCCGAGCCCAACTCATGCAGCCGTGGAAAGCGACGACTCTCGACGCGGAAGGCCTGATCGTTGGTGAGATGCCAGTGAAATACATTGAGCTTCACCGCGGCCATGGCGTCCAAGTTGCGCTTGATGACCTCGGCAGGCATCCAGTGCCTGACGGCGTCGATGAGTAAGCCGCGCCACGCGAAGCGAGGCCGATCCACGATTCGCACAACAGGCACCTGATAGCCGTCGGGAGAGGAAACGATGAGTTGCACTAGCGTCTGAAGGCCGTGCAGCGCGCCGTGAGTCTTACGGGCCTCCAGAAGCACACCGCCCGGCGACACGGTTAACACGTAGGACTCGTCGTCCGGGGCGCCAGGCGCAGCGTCCGAGCTTTCTTCAACCATCACCGCGACGCGGGGACCCTGGGTTTTCTCCGAAGCCAGCGGCCTCGACTCGGTTAGCTGCCGGACAACATGTGCGAAGCGCTTCGCGGCACGTTCGAGGCGCGGCTCCCGAACGCCGGTGAGCGCCACCCGGAATTCGTTGTCGAGTCTGAGGTAGCCGTCGCCAAGCGTTGCGTCGCTGGGCAGTGGCAGGAGAGTGCCCTCAGAGAACACCTTCATTTGAGGGAACGTTTCACAGCCACCGCTTCCGGGTCACATCATACCTAGAACCGGACAGTTTGGGAGCCAAAGGGCGAGCCATCCCTTGCAACGGCCCGCCGCGCAACCTAGGGATCGGCTCTGGAGGTAACCCATGGCCGATTCCCCCCCTCGCGTCGCCATCGTTGCGGGCGCGCGGACTCCGTTCGCCAAAGCGGGCACCATGCTCAAGGAACACTCCGCTCTCGATCTTGCGCGCCACGCAGTGGACGGCCTGCTCGATAAACACGACCTGGCTCCGTCCACAATCGACGAAATGGTGTACGGCATCGTCGTGCTCGACCCGCGCCGGCCTCAGTTCGCTCGCGAGGTCGCCTTTGCGAGTCGGCTACCTTCGAGCACGCCAGCGTGGACCGTAACGGATAACTGCATCACTGGCACCACGGCGATCATGGCGATCGTGGATTCGATTCGTGCCGGTCGCGCGGAGATCGGAATCGCGGGTGGTGTCGAGTCGATGTCGAACCCCGCCGTGCTGTTTTCCCCTTCAGCGAGTCGCGTCTTCGTGGACCTTTCCAACGCGCGTACGCTCAAAGACCGCATCCAGATCTTGTCTTCGCTTCGACCGCGAGACCTCAAGCCAAACGCACCCAGCGTCGTCGAGCCTTCCACTGGGCTCTCGATGGGAGAGCACACCGAGCTCACCGTCAAGGAATGGCACATCGCCCGCGAGCCCCAAGACGAGCTCGCCCTCGCAAGCCACAAGAACGCGGCCGCTGCGACCGACGACGGTCGACTCAAAGCGGAGATCGTCCCGCTCGACGGGATCGACAACGACACGATCATTCGCCCAAACACGACGCTCGAAAAGCTGGCCACATTGAAGCCTGTCTTCGACAGGTCGGGGAGCGGCACCCTCACAGCCGGTAACTCGAGTCCGCTGACCGACGGCGCAGCGGCAATCGCACTGATGAGCGAAGACCGCGCGGCCAGCGAAGGGCGGGAGCCCCTGGCGTTCATTCGGGGTTACAAGAAGGTCGCGATCGATCCTAGCGACGGTTTGCTGATGGGGCCTGGGATTGCGGTGCCGGACGTCCTTGCCGAGACGGGATTGACGCTCGACGACATGGACCTGATCGAGATGCACGAGGCGTTTGCCGGCCAAGTGCTAAGCAACATCGCAGCATGGGAACAGGGCTGGAAGCGCGACCCGATCGGCACTCTCGACCGCTCGAAGCTCAATCAGCTCGGGAGCTCGCTTGCAATCGGCCATCCGTTCTCGGCAACGGGCGTGCGAATCGCGACAACCCTTGCCAACGAAATGAAGCGCCGAAACTCCCGCTACGGGTTGATCAGCATCTGCGCAGCAGGCGCGATGGCGCAGGCGATGATCCTCGAACGGGATGTGTAAGGCGATCGCCGACCATGCGTGGAGCACGAAATTGGCGACCTACACCTTCGGCTCATGAACACGATTGAATGATGATCACATCGTTGATGTTTTCCTAACTCAAAGGAGGAAGAATCATGGGCGTGGATCCAAAAGAGATGGAGGAGGGGAGAGCCTATGTTTGATGACCGGCCTGAGAACGTGCGTGCCCGCGAGGCGCTCGAACGGCTCGAAGTAGGCAATAAGCGCTTCGTGTCAGACAACCTGATCCGCCCGAACAGCAACGCCGCCAGGCGCAGAGAACTCGTGGCAGGCCAACATCCATTTGCGACCATCATCTCCTGCGCCGACAGCCGAGTTCCCGCAGAGTTCGTCTTCGACCAGGGGCTCGGCGACCTTTTCGTGATTCGGATCGCCGGAAACATCTCGAACTACGCGATCTTAGGCAGCGTCGAGTACGCATCGCTGCAGCTGGGCGTCAACCTGATCGTGGTGATGGGCCATCGGAGCTGTGGTGCGGTGAGCGCCGCCGTGGACAGCGTGGACTTTGATGGCCCGGTAACCCAGAGCCGCATCAATGAGCTGCTCGATGCCATCCGACCGGCAGTGCGTATCGCGCGGACCCAGGGGAACGATGACCTGCTCGAGCGCAGCGTCCGGGAAAACGCCATCATGGTCGCCGAACAGGTTCGGAGATCGGAGCCGGTCATCGCCGGCCTCGAAGCACAGGGGGTCGAGGTCCATTCGGCGTACTACGACCTGGAAAGCGGCAAGGTCGACTGGCTTTCCTAGGCGCCCGAGGTCACGCGGCGAAACGGCGCGCAGCCTCGACGCCGGCAGCTAGACACTTGCATCTGGGCTTCTCGGAGCCAAGATTACACGATGGCGTCAGCCCCGGAGCTCGAAACGACACGCACCGGGTCCCTCAAGTCGCGTCGTCTACCACTTGCCTCGGGTGAACATCAGCTGGCGCAGCTTCGTCGCCTGCCCCTTGAGAGGACGTTCCGAGACGCGCTCTGTTCGGAGGGACTGTGGCCGCTCCGGCCCACGGCGATCGAGATCCTTCAGGTCAACGTTGGCAAGCTCTGCAATCAAACGTGTCGGCACTGCCACGTCGATGCTGGCCCCGACCGCGCCGAGGTCATGTCGCGGGAAACCGCCGAGCAGTGTGTCGAGGTGCTCCGGCGTTTCGCTATCCCCGTCGTGGACATCACTGGCGGTGCCCCAGAGCTCAACCCCAGCTTTCGATGGCTGGTCGAGCAATGCACCTCTCTCGGTCGGCATGTCATCGATCGTTGCAACCTGACCATCTTGGAAACCGGGCCGCACCGAGAGCTTCCGGAGTTCTTCGCGGAACACAGGGTCGAGCTGATCTGCTCGCTGCCACACTATGAATCGGCTTGCACCGACACACAGCGCGGCCAAGGGGTGTTCGAGAAGAGCATTCGTGCGCTTCGACGACTGAACGCGCTCGGCTACGGTGATGGCCAATCGGGCCTACGCTTGGTGCTGGTGACCAATCCGGTGGGCGCGGTTCTGCCCGGGGCACAGGCCTGCCTCGAGATCGAATGGAAGCGCGAGCTCAAGGCACGCCACGACGTGTCGTTCGATGCGCTCTACACGATTACCAACATGCCGATCAGCCGCCACCTCGATTGGCTTCAACAGACCGACAATCTCGAAGCGTACATGCACACCCTCGTTCGGACGTTCAGTCCAGAGGCAGCGCATCGGGTAATGTGCCGCAGCATGATCTCGGTTGGTTGGGACGGCTACCTTTACGATTGCGACTTCAATCAGATGCTCGACATTCCGGTCGCCAACGAAGCCCCTCACCATATTCGCGATTTCGAGCTCGAGGCTCTACAAACACGCACCATCGCGACCGACCGTCACTGCTTCGGATGCACGGCAGGGACGGGGTCGAGCTGCGGTGGCGCGACCGCGGCGTGACATCGGGTCATCGAACCTTGGGGTACCACCGGGCGAGGATGTCGGGCGAGACGCCCAACTGATACAGCTGCCTCGTCAGGATCCACTGTATGCGGGTCCGGACGAACCCAGCCTTGACGTGACGCCTGGGAGAAACGATGAGCTTCGGATCGGAGATCCGAACGACCTCGAACCGCTCGCGCATGCGCTTCGAGAAATCATAGTCTTCCATGATGGGCATGGTCTTGAACCCGCCGAGGGCTTCGAATACCTCACGTCTGACGAAGATCCCGTTGTCACCAAAGAAGAGCGTGTTGCCCGAGTGATCGTTGTCACGCAAGCGCAGGTTGAGCAGGCGACCGAGGCGTTTGATCTTTTGATTGTGTTCCGAAAAGACGTTGGAAAAACCGCCGCCGTCGTTGCCTTCTGCATTGATTGCGCGGTCGATCCTCGTGAGCGCGCCTGACGGCAGGGTAACGTGGGCATGCAGAAAGAAGAAAATGTCCCCGCCGGCCTCTTCGGCCGCGGCGTTCAACTGACGTGCTCGTCCGGTTTCGGTGGAGACCACCTTTGCGTTGGCTCGCGCAAGTGAGACAGTCGCGTCCGAGCTCCCGCCATCGGCGACGATGATTTCGATCTCTGCCTCATCTCGGTACGCAAGGACGCTTGCGATCGCCTGCTCGATACGTCCTTCCTCGTTGTACGTGGGGATGATGACGGAAATCATGACCTCGTCCGCAGGTGTCTGACGAACGCCTTTTTCACGATCTCGGAGAACGTCGGATAGGCGACGATGGTGTCCGCGAAGGTCTGAATCGGCATCCGCGTCTTGAGCGCCATGCTGACGAGCTGAATCCATTCCCCGCTGTGCGCGCCAATCGCGTCCGCACCGAGGAGCTTGTCCTCCGCGTCGAGGATGATCTTGACGAAGCCCGTGGTCTTCCCCTCGGTGACGTAGCGATCGAGGGTAGCATCGACCCGCAGCACTTGAATTCCGTCGTGACTCGCCCTCGCATCCCGCTCGGTGAGCCCAACGTGCGCGATTTCCGGATCGGTGAAGATCGCCCACGGAAGAACTTCGAGGTCATTCGTCCTCGAGTTACCGTGCAGGATGTTGTGTACGCAGATATCCGCCTGATACGAGGCGACGTGCGTGAACTTCTCAGGGCTCGCGACGTCGCCGCAAGCGTAGATATTGGGCGCGGAAGTCTGAAGATACTCGTTGACCTTGATCCCTCGACGATCATAGTCGACACCGCTTTTCTCGAGCTGCATCCCCTGTACGTTGGGCACCCGCCCTGCCGCCATGAAGAGGGCGTCGGTCTCGAACTCCTTGGGGCCGTCGGCGCCGACCAGCGATACGGCGACCGTGCCTCGTTCGGTCTTCTCGCAGGCGGATAGCTCGGTGCCTGGGTAGAGGTGAATCCCCTCCTGCTCGAACACCTCGATCATCGCTTGAGCGACGTCGTCGTCCACCACTTTGAGGATCCTCGGGTTGTGCTCGATGATGTGAACCTCCGAGCCGAAACGCCGCATGACCTGGCCTAATTCAGCGGCAATGACGCCCCCCCCGATGAAGGTGATGCTCCGCGGTTGATCGCGGATCTCCCAGAAATTTTCGTTGTGGAGAAACTCGACGGTTTCGTGGCCCTTCGGAGCAACCATCACGGGGGAAGAGCCCGCGCAAATGATCGTGTGTGCCGCCTCTAGTTCTTGGTCTCCAATCCTGATGCGCGTCTCGCTGAGAAATTGGGCGCCCGAAGGGTGCACGATCACGTCGATGCCCATGTTTTGGAACGTCTCTGGCTGCTCGTTCGCGTAGATGCTCTGCACGACCTGGTCAACGTGCTCCATGACGGCTCCAAACTCGAAGGAGGCGTCGACATTCGGACTCGGTAATCCATACCGCTCCGCGTGCTTCATCGCGTGAAACTGCTTGGAGCTGTGGATGATCGTCTTGCTGGGCACACAACCCGAGTGGGTACACTCGCCCCCGATCTTGTTCTTCTCCAACAGAAGCGTTTTCAGTCCGAGCCGGTGGCCTGTAGTCGCGGCGACCAGCCCACCAGAGCCAGCGCCGATGACGCAAAGGTCATAGGTCTTCATTGGTTGTCTCCTGCTCCTCGTGGCTACGCTGGAGCACCGCAAGAAAGACGAGGTCGCCACCGATCGCCTTCGCCTGGATCTCCTCTTCGAGCTCCACCACGAGCAACGATGCCTCACCGGCCTGCTCTGCGCCCTGCCCTTCGACGGTGAACTCGCCTAGCCCGCGAAGCACGATGATGCGCATCGGAAAATGCGCAGCGTGCCTCTTGATCGTCTGACCTTCGTGAAGCGCAAAAAG
>CAXMRN010000130.1:0-8437 GCA_964195565.1 uncultured Polyangiaceae bacterium
TCTTGGCCGTTCTGCTTCCTCTCGAAGGCGACGTGAGAGCATAGCCAACACAAAGGCGCTGTCCGCGCTGCGAGCCACGCGACTTAACAATCTAGTACCGCGCAATTGGGACCTCAACATGAGCCCGATGGGCCAAGAGGCATATCGTAGTAGAGTGCCTTGAGCCATGCAGTTCGCCCCATTCCGACGCGCGTGTGGTTGGTCGTGCCTCGCGGTGTTCGCCCTTTTCGTGGCAGGCTGCCCGACGAGCACGGAGAGATCGCCCGCCCCTCCGACGGCTTGCGTCGAACGCTATGCCCATTGCCGAATGCCCGATGGGCCTCTCGGAGTGTGCAATGACCCGCCGTGCCCGGAGGGCCACGCCCCACCCTGCTTTCAGTGCGTCTCGCAGCACTAGCGATCGGACCGAACTTCGCGGGGGGAACGAAACCGAAGCCGCCCTTATCGACCAAAGGGCCGCAGACGTTGCGTGACATCTCGCCTTTCTGCTCAACCTCGGTCAGATCTCTGTGGGTCAGATCTCTGGGTCAGATCTCTGGACCCGAGCCCATCGAGCACGGGCCGGAGAGCTAGTCCTGCTTCCGATACGTCCCCGGAGCCGTCCCACTCCACTGCTTGAAGCGCTTGGCGAAATGGTACTCGTCGGCGAAGCCAACTCGAACGGCGACTGCGGCGAGGGGCTCCGTCGTGGTGCGAAGCAGATCCGAGGCCGCGCTCATCTTGAGGTTCATGGCGTATTTCATCGGAGGCATCCCGATGCTCTTTTTGAAGAGGCGAATGAAATACGATTTGTCGAGCGCGAGGTCGGCGACGAGCTCGTCGAGGCCGTAGGCAACGCCCACGTGTGAGCGCATGAACTCCAGAGCCTGCTCGACCGCGGGATGGTTTCCGGGGGCGGCCCGCGTCTCGGTCATCATGTCATAGAGAAACCCCGCCATCCGGGCCGACGCCGCGCGACGTTGGCGGGCGTTATCGGACAATGACTGCCGGCTGATCTGCGCGAACAGCGCGTGGTATCGATCCCCGAGCCGACGGACGCGTCCCTCTCCGATGAGGGTCTGAAGGTCCTCCGCGAGCTCGGCATCTCCAGCCGGGTCGAGCTCGAGCAACGCGATGTATTGGAGAAGATACTCTCCGTCCGGCACCTCCATTCGGTGCATCGTCCGTGGGCGCGTGTAGAAGCAATCTCCCGGCCTCACGGTGAGCTGTTTGTTCGGGAGCTCGAACGAAGCCCGCCCGGCAATGACGTAGTGCAGCTCGTAGCCGAGGTGCGCGTGCTGCTCCGAGATCCGGAGCGTCCGGGGCAAGAGAACGCAGGCGCCGAGATTCATGATGTCAATATCTTACATCGATTGGTCAGCCCCGACCATTGTGGTCATCGGCGGCCCAGTCGTACATTCCCCCTATGCTCGGGCACGGTGTGCCTGGAAGGAGCCGAAGCCATGTTGGAAGCTTTCGAATCTCCCGCGAACCCACCGCCTGCAAAGGTACGGACGCCACACGAAGCGCGCATCGAGGAAGGCGAGCCGATCGGCCTGGTCGCCGACGTTGCCCAATCCAAGCGGGCCCGCATTCAGCGAATGCTCGAAGGGTTTCGAGACCAACCGATCCGTCTCAACATCAATCGCGCTCGCTTGCTGACCGAGTCGATGAAGTCGACCGAGGGGCAACCCATGGTGCTCCGTTGGGCCAAAGCCCTGGCGCTCATTCTCGAGAACCAGCCCATCCACATCGAAGACGACGAGTTGCTGGTCGGCAGCGCCGGCCCGCCGGGCCGCTATGCGGTGGTCTATTGCGAGCTGGTCGGGCCCGGGCGCTTCTACACGCACCCCCACGAGCTTGCGCCCAGCAAGCCGGGCGACCCGATCCTCATCACCGAGGAGGACGTGGCTGCGCTCAAGGAGGACATCCTTCCCTATTGGCACGCTCACGCCTACCACACGGCAACGATGAACGCGCTTCCCGAAGAGACGCGCCGCCTCATGGAGAGGATATTCGTCGTGACACCCACCGCGTCGGGCCGATCGATGCTCGCCTGGGCGCACGACTACGGCAAGGTCTTGGAGCGCGGCATCGGCTCGATCCGCAAGGAGGCCGGCGACCGGCTCGCCGCCCTCGACCCCTTCGACACGGCCGCCTACGTCGAGCAGCGGCCGTTTCTCGAAGCCGTCTGCGTCGTTTGTGATGCGATGGTCGCGTTCTCTCATCGATACGCCGAGCTTGCGCGTTCGATGGCCGCGGACGAGCCCCGCGAAGAGCGACGCCGCGAGCTTTTGGAGATCGCCGACATCTGTGAACGGGTTCCTGAAAAGCCGGCGAGGACCTTCCACGAAGCGGTGCAATCGCAGTGGTTCGTGCAGACGGTCTCACGATTCGAACAGGCGGTAGGGGGCGTCGTTGGCAACGGCCGCATCGATCAGTACCTCTATCCCTACTATCGCAAAGACATCGATGAAGGGCGGCTCACCGAAGACGAGGTGCTCACCCTGCTCGAGTCGATCTGGATCGGCATGGCCAGGAGCACCGACGTCTACGCCAAGCCGGGTATGCCGTCGCTAACAGACGGCTTCGCGCACTGGGAAGCCACCACGATCGGCGGCCTCACGCCCAACGGTGTAGACGCGAGCAACGAACTCTCGTATCTGATTCTGAAGTCGAAGCGCGAGTTCCCGCTCAACTACCCCGATCTTGCTGCGCGAATTCATTCACGCACACCCAACGCGTTTCTCCACGCGGTCGCCGAAACCATCAAAGAGGGCTCCGGCTTCCCGAAGCTTTTTTGCGACGACGAGATCATTCCTTTGCTCGTGGCCAAAGGCGGCAGCATGGAGGAGGCCAACGACTACTGCGTGACCGGCTGCTCCGAGACGAAGATGCTCAATCGAGAAGGAATCGCCACCGGCTGCGCTTGGATCAACCTCGGCGCAATCCTCGAGATGACGCTCCGGGACGGCCGCATGGGGTGCTACGGCAATGGGCTCGTCGGAGTCAGCACGGGAGACCCGCGGACCTTCGAGACCTTCGATCAGCTCTGGGAGGCGTTCAGCCGGCAGGTCGAAAATGTCGTTCAACACACGTTCATCCAGCAGCACGTTTCGGACACGCTCAAGTCGCAGCACATCGCCTCGCCGATGTTCTCCATGTTGCATGACCTCTGCATGGAGAGTTGCAAAGACATCCACTCGGGCCCCATCGAGGGCGCGCTCTACCTCGGGTTCTTCGACGTCATGGGTTTCGGCACGGTCATCGATTCACTCGCGGCCATTCGCGCGCTCGTCTTCGAAGACGAGACGCTGACGATGGACGATCTGCTCGATGCGCTCGATGCGGATTTCGTGGGTCACGAGGCCGTTCGACAGATGTGTCTCCACGCACCCAAATATGGGAACAACGAGCACGCGGTCGACCAGTTGGGTCATGACATCGAGGCGTGCTTTTCACGGCTCGCTCACCGTCACACCACCGCGTTCGGCGGGGAGCTCGATCTGCGCTACGTATCCGTCACGTCCCACATTCCGCTCGGCGCGGTCGTCGGCGCAACCCCGGATGGCCGAAAGGCGCGGGAGCCTCTTTCCGAGAGCATCAGCCCCTCGCAGGGGCGGGACATCAAGGGGCCGACGGCAACCCTCATGTCGATCGGCAGCACCAAGTGCGCGCAGTACAAAGAGCGCGCCGCGCGACTTCTGAACATGAAGCTCTCGCCTGCATCGTTGGCAGGAGAGGACGGAACCCGAAAGCTGATGGCGTTCATTCGCACCGCTTGCGACATGAAGATGTGGCACATTCAGTTCAACATCATCAATCGGAACACGCTTCTCGCTGCCCAAGAGGATCCTGACAAGTATCGAAACCTGCTGGTCCGGGTCGCAGGCTACAGTGCTTACTTCGTCGACCTCACGCCCGCTCTTCAAAACGAGATCATCCGCAGAACGGAGCACGAGTTTTGAATGGCGTGCCAAAGGGATTGATCTTCAACGTTCAGAAGTTCTCACTTCACGACGGACCAGGCATCCGGACCATCGTGTTCCTGAAAGGCTGCCCGCTCGCCTGCATGTGGTGCTCCAACCCGGAGGGCCGCTCGCCGTCGGTCGAACTCATCCATAGTCGCGACCGCTGCATCGGCACGGACGAATGCGATCGGTGCATCGCCGTCTGCCCACAGCAAGCCCTTTCCGCGAATGGCGATGGGAAGGTCACGGTGGACCGTAATCGTTGCGATGACTGCGGCGAATGCGCCTACGTTTGCCCCTCGGAGGCGCTCGAGGTGTCGGGCGATTGGCTGGGCGTGAACGACGTGTTGCGTATCGTTGAAGAAGACGACGCGTTCTATGCGAGGTCCGGAGGCGGCCTGACTCTGAGCGGTGGCGAACCTCTTGCACAAGGGGCGTTCGTCTACGAGCTTCTCCGGGCCGCCCGGGATCGCGGAATCGACACCGCCATCGAGACTTCGGGGCTCTGCAACTGGAAGACGATGAAGCAGGTCGCGCCCCTAGCGAACCGGATCTTCTTCGACATCAAGTGCCTGGACGCCAAGAAGCACGAGAGGGTCACCGGAGTTCCCAACGGCAAGATCTTGGACAACTTTCGAAAGCTCCGGGCCGAGCTTCCCGAGGTCGACGTCGTCGTTCGCACGCCGGTCATCCCGGGCGTCAACGACTCGGAAGAAGACATTCAATCCATCGCCGAGTTCGTGAGCGACGCGGGTGGCGCCTCAGCCTACGAGCTCCTGCCCTATCACGGCTTTGGCGAGCCCAAGTACGCCAAGATCGACAAACACTACCGCCTCAGCCACCTGCAACCGCCTTCGGCCGAACGACTGCAACAGCTCCAGCACGTCGCCATGTTGCAAGGCTCCCCGAGAGTCCCGACTCGCTGATTCCAAGCGGGGAGAGGCGTTCCAGAAAGCGTCACCCAAGCAAGGCTTGCGCTGCGTCGCGCGCCCATCACGAGGAGGCTCGTTTTGCCTATGTACGAGACACGGGCGGCGATCTCATGCACGGAGTTCGCGGTTCTGGGCGGCCCTACAAGGGTCGGGCCGCCCAGAATCGACATGGTTTCTCTTTGGGCGATCGAGGCTTCAGTCGAACATACTCATGATCTTATCGATGACGCCGTAGAGCACCTCGTCGTCTTCGTCGTTCGGGACATAGGTGCCGTTCACCTCGGTATGCGCGATATTCCTACCTGCGGGATCTTCCATGACGATGGAACCCGGGGGATCGTCTACCTCGGAGCGTAGTAGAAACAAAGGCCCTCTCCGCACGGTTCGCAACGCGACATAACAACTAGTACCGCGTAACTCGGACTCCCGAATCGGCCCAATGAGCTAAGAGAGCTCGGCGCTTGGCCCCCGCGTCGAGGTCTGATATTCGATCGCCACCGACGATGACGGGCGCAATGCATAGACGCGAGTTCATGAAGAATACGACCGGTGCCCTTGCGGCCGGCGCTGGGCTCGCGCCGTGGGTCGTCGGTGGATGTGGTGAAGCCGGGACGAGCCGTCGGCAGGCCGTGACCATGTGGGAGTTCTCTTGGCTGACGCGTCGTGAGGGAGCCGAGGCGGAGTACGCGGACTGGGATAAGGTGCTCGATGAGCTTGCGGCACGCGGCTACGACACGATTCGCATGGATGCGTTTCCGCATCTGGTCGCTCGCGGGCCTGAAGGAGAACAGGTCGACCGCTTCACGATATTGCCGCAAACACCTCTCTTCATGTGGGGAAACCACGCGCCCGTGGAGGTCGAGCCACGCGCGGCGTTGGTCGAGTTCATCACGAAGGTCCGCGACCGTGGAATGAACGTTGGGCTGTCGACCTGGTTCAACGACGACTCGCTTCACCGGGCCGCGACCGTGGCAACACCCGACGACTACGCGCGTATCTGGCGCGAGACGCTGGATCACCTGGACGGAGCCGGTTTGCTGGACGCGGTTCAGTGGGTGGACCTGTGCAACGAGTTTCCCATCGGCAAGTGGGCGAAAGGCGCCTATCCGCTGATCTTCGATGGAGCGGATCCTGAGAATCCGATCCCGGCGATTACCGAGTGGTCCCCAGAGGCGCAAGAGCGGGTGCAGCAGTACCTGGACGAAGGGATCGGCCCTGTGCGCAATGCTTACCCCGAGCTGAGCTACACATTCTCGTTCGAGAGTGTGAGCGGCCCCAATGCGCGAAAGCTCGACACGAGCGCTTTGGATATCGCCGAGGTCCACGTGTGGTTGTCGAGCGACCTCGAGTTCAGCGGCGCCTCGGGTCAGCTCGCAGTCGTGACGGAGCAAAGCCCCGATGCGCTTCCGGCCCACGCGGAGAAGGCGCCCGAGGTGTACTACTCGGAACGCGACAGATGGCTGAGCTCACTCGAACAGCTCGTTGACGAATGGGCTGACTGGGCTGCAGCACGCGAGCTACCACTGGCGACCTCCGAGGCCTGGGGCCCAATCAACTACGACGACGTCGATTCGATCGAGGGCACGACGGAGTGGGATTGGGTCAAAGATGTCTGCGCTGAGGGCGTTCGTATGGCAATCGACAAAGGCTGGTGGGGGATCTGTACGCACAACTTCGCCCAGCCGCACTTCGAGGGCATGTGGTCGGACGTGGCGTGGCACCGCGAGCAAACCGCCCGAATCAAACGGAGCTAGCGCCGCCGTCGGCAGTGACCTCACCGCGATCGGACACGTGGCCGGCCACAAGAACGCAACCACCACCGCCCTCTACGTGCACAACTCAGAAGCAGCTGCACGCCTCGCGGTTGCTCGTCGAGCCGGAATTCTGGACACCAAAGTGGACACCGAGGCCAATCGGGCACCCGATGGAGTCGCGCAGTTGCTACCTAACTCTTCGGAATCATTCGGTGGGCCATCCTGGACTCGAACCAGGAGCCAATGGATTAAGAAAAGTCATCTACGACTCGCTTTCCCCTGTGAAACGCAAGGTCACGGGGAGTTGGCCCCGGCATGCGGTGTCACAGAACGCCAGAGAACGACACACGACACGCATCCATGACACCGAACGGGCGGCCCTATTCTTGGCGACGAGAGCTAGCGATGGGATGGCGCGCTTGCGGCCGAAGAGGTCGAAGCCGTCGATTGTGCAGCCGATCTTCCCTTGCCGATCAGCCAGCTTGTGCGCTGTTCTCGAAGGCTCGTATAGTCGATGCGTGCAACATCCTCCCCGAGTCGGTCTAAGGGCATCCCGTCATGAATGATCCAGCTCTCACGCTCGAGTTCTGGCGACAGATTGGCCTAGCGGCTGTTTGCGGGGCAGCCATCGGGCTGGAGCGGCAGCTGCGCGGCAAAGCAATGGGAGTTCGAACGGGGCTTCTCATCTGCGTCGCCACGTCGATGTTCGCCTCCATGGGGGCCGCGGTGGTGGGAACGCAGGGCGATCCCACTCGGATGATCGGTCAGATTGCAGTTGGGATCGGATTCCTTGGCGGGGGCGCGATCATCAACCAGGGGACGACGGTCCACGGGCTCACCTCTGCCGCGATCATATGGTTGCTTGCAGCCATCGGTTCGATGGTCGGTTTAGGCCTCATCTGGACGCCTCTGCTCGTGACCATGGCGTTGTTGTTGGTGATCTTTGCGCTCGATCAGCTCGAACTGCGCATCCCTTGGCTCAGCCGAGGCGACCATGCTCCTCCGGACCGTCCGAAAGACGGATAGGGGTGCACCGCAACTCGACATAATAGTCTAGTACCGCGTAACTCGGTGCCCGAAGGGGTCCCTACGGAGGCCAACCTGAGTGAGGTTGCGCTTATCGGTCGCAGTCACCGTGGGTTTCGTGACATCTCGACTTTCTGCCCAACCTCGGTCGGATCTCTGCGGTCGGATCTCTGGCTGGTTCCCTCGATGTCCTCGAAGGAACCCAGCACTCCCATTCGCTTCGCGCAGCTAGCTCTTTGCGAGTAGGTCGCGAATCTCTTCGAGGAGAACCTCCTCTTTCGGCGGGGCCGGAGGAGCGGCTTCTTCTGCAGCTTCTTCCTTCCGTCGGAGCGAGTTCATCCACTTGATCATCATGAAGATCACGAAGGCGATGATGACGAAGTCGAAGACCGACATCAGGAACGCTCCGTACTTGAGCACTGCGGCGCCTGCTTCTTGAGCGGCGGCAAGCGACTCGTAGTTACCATCGCCGAGCAGGATGTAGCTCTGGCTTACGTCGAAGCCCCCGGTGAACAAGCTGACCACGGGCATCAGCAGGTCACCGACCAGCGAAGCAATGATCTTTCCGAAGGCCGCACCGATGATGATGCCGACCGCCATGTCCATCACATTGCCCTTGAGCGCAAAGTCTTTGAATTCTTTCAACATCGATTCTCCTCTTTTCTTTCCAGCACCTCAGATCCGAGGCCGCGCCCTTATGGCCGCATTCATACGCCGCCGCAACGGCCGCTATTCACTTCACCTATTCGGGTTGCTGCGATTCGTGGCGCGCGGC
>CAXMRN010000131.1:0-4786 GCA_964195565.1 uncultured Polyangiaceae bacterium
TGCCCCAGCCGAAGGGCGTCGTCGGTATCGTGTCGCCTTGGAACTATCCCCTGTTCCTCACGTTGAGCCCACTCATCAGCGTCTTGGCGGCCGGTAACCGCGCGATGATCAAGATGGCGAGCAACTCGCAGACGCTCTGCAAGTTGCTCCAAGAGAAGTTCAGCGAAGTCTACCCCGAGGACACGGTCGCGATCTTACCCGGTGTCCCAGGACGCGATTTCTCGACCCTGCCGTTCGACCACATCATCTTCACGGGCGGCGCCGACGCCGGCCGGACCGTGATGCAATCGGCGGCGAACAGCCTCACTCCGGTGACCCTCGAACTCGGCGGCAAGTCACCCACGATCGTCTGCGACGACTTCAACGTAGATGAGGCCGCTTCGCGAATTCTCTACGCGAAGTTCGTCAACGCGGGTCAAACTTGCCTAGCGCCGGACTATCTGTTCTTGCCCGAGGCATCGCGGGACCAGTTCGTCACTGCAGCCCAGCGGATCATGCCGGAGCGCTATCCTGATACCAACGACGGCAGCTACACCTCCGTCATCGACGAAAAATCCTACCGACGTCTTCGCATGACGCTCGAGGATGCCGAGGCAAAGGGCGCAACGCTCGTACCGCTGGTGCCGGGCGCGACCTTCAACGACGAGATGCGCAAGATCCCGCCTCACCTCGTGCTGGATGTCACCGACGACATGGTGATCATGCAGGAAGAAGTCTTCGGGCCGCTCTTCCCGGTGATGACTTATCAGGATCTCGACGAGCCGATCGAGTACGTGACCAGGAGGGACCGACCGCTCGGCTTCTACATTTTCACCAACCAGCGTTCGCGGCAGGACAAGCTCCTCTACAGCACGATTTCGGGTGGGGTCACCATCAACAACTGCATCATTCATATCGCCCAACACGACCTGCCCTTCGGTGGCGTAGGCGCTAGCGGCATGGGCCACTATCACGGTCGTGAAGGCTTCGCAGAGTTCAGCAAGATGCGGCCGGTGTTTACAAACCCGCGGGTCTCACTCCTGTCGCTCTTCTACCCGCCATACACAGGCCGGCAGAATCGCCTGATCGACATGCTCATCAAGTGGATGCCTTAGCGGACTGCGGTTTCGCACAAATGCCTTGACTCACGGGCCCCCGCCGAGGCAAGCCTGCACCACCCTATGTACATTCCACAGTCATCCCGTCTAGTTCTGGCCTCGGTGCTCAGCGCCTGCGGCCTGGCCGTCGCAACCGGCTGCTCCCAGCGATCCGAAACCTCGGCCGCTACCGCCGAGGCCATCGAGGAGGCCGCAAAGCCCGAGGCGCCGTCCGCTACCGACATCCCGTCAGGCATCGCGATGCCTGATGAGATCGACACTCGTCTCGGCAAGCTCACATTCGTAGATGGTGCGCCATCGGACGACACCGTGCAGAAGGTCTTCGACAACCTCGACTTCACTCGAGCGCTCGACGCGTACCTCAACGGTTACCAACTCGTGTCGTTACAGGCGATGTACAAGGGACTGGTCGCCGCCGGAGTCGAGGACAACGGAGGCGTACTTCTGTTCTCGGGCCTGATGGACTCTCAGTCCCTGTTTCTCACCGCGAACGCCGACACCGTCTATTACATCTTCATGGTCGACGTGACGGACGGGCCGATGGTGATCGAGACACCGCCAGACGCGCTCGGCCTCTTCGACGACTTTTGGTTCCAGCACCTGATCGACTTCGGCCGACCGGGGCCGGATCGCGGTGAGGGCGGGAAGTTCCTGCTGCTCCCACCGGGCTACGACGGCCCGCTCCCGGACAGCGGCTACCACGTCGCGCAGAGCAGCACCTACCGGATCGTGGGCCTCGGTCGCAGCTTCCTGACCGACAACGACCCCAAGCCGACCGTGGAGACGATCAAGAAGGCACTCAAGGTCTACCCCTACACGCCTGGCGGCTACGGCACCAGCATGGCGACGCTTCTCGAAGGCAAGGTAAGGCCCGGCAAGCCCGCGCCCATCAAACCGATCACGTACGTCGAGGGAACCGGACTGGCGCTCAACACGCTACCGCCGAGCGACGTTACCTATTACGACCTGCTAAACGAAGTCGTACAACAGCAGCCGGGCGGCACCTTGTCCCTCGAGATCATGGGCTCGTTCGCGTCGATCGGTATCGTGAAGGGCAAGCCCTTCAAGCCGGATGCGCGCATGAAGAAGATCCTCAGCGACGCCGCTGCCGTGGGCGCCGCGACCGGACGTTCGCTGAACTGGCGCTTCCGGAACGATTGGGCCTTCTACCCGGATTCGGCCTGGTACAACATGCTCTGGGAGGGCGGCTACAATTACCAAACTCCGCCCCCCGCCGTGACCAAGAAGGGGATCGAGCCGTACCCGCCCGGCGCCTACCGGACGCTCGATGCGCGCTTCGGCTTCTTCTCCGTCGCCACCGGGGTCACCCCTGCGATGTGCATGCGGCTCACCGACATCGGCTCTCAGTACCTCATCGCCGCGGTCGATAGTGACAAGAACTACTTCGATGGCGCGAAGGCCTACAAAGTGAGACTTCCGAAGAACATCCCGGAGAACAACTTCTGGTCATTCACGGTGTACGATAACCAAACACGCTCCATGTTGCGCACGCCGCAGCGCTTCCCGCGAGCGGGCAGTCAGTCCTACCCGTCGCCCGCGGCGGTTCCCAACAGAGATGGGTCGTACGACATCTACTTCGGCCCCGAAGCGCCGGAGGGCAAAGAGGCCAACTGGATCCAGACCGTCCCCGGCAAAGGCTGGTTCACGATCCTGCGCCTCTATAGCCCGCTACAAGCCTACTTCGACAAGAGTTGGCGGATCGGCGAGATCGAGCTCGTAGCCGCGAAGAACTGACCGCGCACCAAGCACGAGCACGACCCTCTCTGCTGTCGGCTGTGGGTCCGGGAGGCTTAGGCCGGCTGCGGACGCTGGTCGGTCTTCGGGGTAGCGGTGGTGCGGGCCTCGACGCGTCGGACCTGGACCTCGTGGCCCATCATGATCGCCATGCCGCTGACTGGTTCGAGGTTGGCGTGCCCGCCTGGGATGACCTCGTTGATGTTGGCCCCCGGCAGGGCCGCGGCTCGCTGCACCGGCGCGCCTTTGTGACCCCAGCCGTGGGGAACCGCGATCACGCCGACACGCACTTCATCGGTGAGGCGGGCCAAGAGGCGTACTGCCCCCTGATCCGTTCCAATCTCGATCTGGTCGCCATCGGCGATCGAAAGTGCCTCTGCATCGGCGGGGTGGATGAGTGCGCGGTTGCCGGACGGCTGCCGAATGTGCGGACTGTTGTGCATCCAGCTGTTGTGTGAGCGCCGGTCGCGCTGCCCGATCAACACGAGCTGGCCGGGCCGCGGGCGGAGTCGGCTCTCCTCGGCTTGTAACCGCGGCAGGTCGGCGGCGACATCAATGGGGTAGAGCTGAACCTTGCCGTCCTCGGAGGCGACACGCTTGCCAAAGAACGAACCCGGCTCGTTGGGCGGCAGCAGCACGCCACCGGGCTCTTGCTTGAGCTGTTCGAGCGTCACCTCTCCTCCCCAACGCATCAAGAGGGCCAAGACATGATCGGGCGTGAGCTCGGCGTTACCAGGCAGCCGCGCGAGCAGGCGATTGATCCAAGGCAGCACGTTGCCCACTTTGCCCCACGGTTTGGCGCCGCAGGCCAGGGCAAGGTCGGAGAAGATGCGCCACTCTTCCCGCCGCTCGTACTTGGGTCGCACCATCGGCGGCGTGTACTGAGCATGGGGCGTCACCTGCAACATGGCGTGCGAAGCGGGGTAGTCGGAGCGCTCGAGCATGTCGGTCGCCGGCAGCAGGTAGTCGGCGTAGGCCGAGGTCTCGTTTCGATAGATGTCGATCGAGACCAGCAACGAAAGCTTCTCGAACGACCGAGCCAAGGCGGCGCCGTTGGGCATCGAATGAACCGGGTTGCCGGCCGACACGAAGAGCGCCCGAATGCGCTGGGGGTCGTCGTTGTCGATTTCGTCTGGCAACGCTGAGATCGGAAAGCACCCCGCCACCTGATGCCAATCGCCGCGCAGCGTGCGGTGTTCGTTGAAACCGCCGAGGCCAATCCAGCTCGCGAGCTTGAGGGTGTCGAACGGACCCCGGGGCACGAGCAACCCTCCCCTGCGGTCGATGTTGCCCGTGATCAGGTTGAGCCCCTGGACCAACCAATAGGCGATCGATCCAAACGGGCCCATGTTGACGCCGGTCGACATGTACAACGCCGCGCCATCGGCGTTTCGATAGGCGCGCGCGAGCTCGCGGATGATCGAGGCATCGATCCCGGTCACCGGGGCGACGCGCTCTGGGGTCCAGGCGGCAGCCATCGCGACAAACTCGTCGACCCCGTTGGCGACGGCCTTTGCCGGCCCGAGGTCAATGCCATCTTCGTGGGCGATGACGTGCAGCATCGCCATCAACAGGTAAGCGTCGGTTTTGGGCTGAATCGATACGTGCTCCCCCACCTTTTGCGCGGTCTCGGTGCGACGAGGGTCGACGATGACGACCCGGCCGCCGCGCGCCTCGATGCTTTGGAGGCGCTGCAGCGCGTTCGGAAGCTGGATGATCGACATCTGGCTCACGACCGGATTGCTGCCCATGCACATGAAGAAGTTGATGTGATCTAGATCCGGAACCGGATGCACCATCGAACGGCCGTACATGACGGTGGAGACGTGCAACTTGTTGTTGTTGTCCACCGAGTGGGAAGCGAAGAGGTTGGGCGAGTGCAGCGCTTCGATGAACCCCGACGACATCAAGATGTTCTGGAAGCTGAAATAGGT
>CAXMRN010000132.1:0-6604 GCA_964195565.1 uncultured Polyangiaceae bacterium
TCCCGCTACGCCGGCCGGTCGGTGGCGCTTTCTAGGGCCGGGGCGGCGGCTTGAGGGGGCGTCCTCGACGGGTAGGCGACGGGCCCTCTAGAACGAAATCATTCCAGGCGACCTTCTGTAGTTGAAAGCTCTGCGCCGCCGCACCAGAATCTGAAGCCATGACATCGCAGCACTTCCCGTACCGGCTCGACAAGCGATGGGCCCCGTTACTTCTTGCGCTGGGCGTGGGCGACGATGACGGCGTCGAGATCTCCGACGATGGCGAGCTCGTCGCGACCTTCGGGCGATTCAGGGTGAAGACCGCGCTCGACAACATCGACCACACTCGCGTCACCGGCCCGCACCGTTGGTACACCGCGGTCGGGTTGCGGCTCAGCTTCACCGACGACGGGCTCACCTTCGGCACGAACCATCGCAAGGGGTTGTGGATTGCGTTCGTGGACAAGATCCCCAGGGTCATCGGGTTCCGGGACCACTCCCTGCTGTGGGTCAGCGTCGCCGACCCGGAAGGCCTCGCCGCGGCGATCGGGAAGTAGGCGACAGCGGTTGAGCTCTCAGCTGAGCTGGATTCGGTGCTCAGGCGTGATCACAGCGCGGCTCGCCGACTCGGTCACCTTGGTGCCCGGCCAGACCACGCATCGGTCCAACGTAACCCCCGTCGCCACTTCGACGTCTCGGCCGACGACGCTCTGGCGGATGTTGGAGGAAGGTTCGCGCGTGGGCGGGAGGATGCTGCCGTCGTGCGGATCGACTCCAGGCCACGCGAACAAACCTGAGGCGAGTTCGAGGTTCAGGCGGTGGTATTCCGGGATAGTACCGAGATCCGCCCAGGGAGAGTCGTCGACGATGCCGAGCACGGGGGCGCCCGTATCGACCCAGCGACGGTAGGCGCTTCGAATGATGCATCCTGATTCGGGCATGGCCCCGAAGGCCTCCGGGGATAGGATGTGAACCCCGGTGAACATGAGGGCCTCAGTCGCGCGAGGGTCCTCCGGGGTGCCCAGAAGGCTCCGGACCCAGCCCTCTGCGTCGACTCCGATCGCCCCGAAGCGTTCTGGCTCTGGGGTTCGTCGAAGTATCATTGTTGCAACCGCCGCGCGGCTTACGTGCTCCGCGTAGGCCCGCCGAAGGTCTGGCGCGAACAACGTGTCACCGTTGATCACGACCACCGGCGACTGTGGGTCATCAAACAGAGAGCGCGCCTTTCGGAGGCCGCCTCCTGTTCCGAGCAGCGTTTCTTCCCGCGAAAACCGCAGCTCGACTCCGCTCGGACACGCCGACTTCAACGTGGATTCCACGAGGTCGGGTTGCGGATGTGTATTGGCGACGATCGTGCGGCACCCGCTTCGTGCGAGGTGATCCATGGCGAACGCGGCCAGCGGCCGGTTCGCCAGTGGGACAATCGGCTTGGGGCGGAGGTCGGTGAGCGGCTGGAGGCGCGTCCCGAGCCCGGCTGCTAAGAGCATGGCCTGCACGCGGGCATGGTATGCCCCTGTGTGCATTCGCACCAAGCAATGGGCGGATAACGGCCTATACTGGGGAGGCACGAGGGGGATATGAAGAAGATCCTGCTGACCGGCGCGGCCGGTTTCATTGGGAGCAACACCGCAACCGCGCTGCTACGCCGTGGGGATACGGTCGTCGGGGTCGACAACCTCAACGATTACTATGATCCCGCCCGCAAGCAGGCGAACTTGGAAGAGGTCCGCGCCGCGGCCCCCGACCCAGACAAGTTCATCTTTCACCGGGCCGACATTCGGGACCAAGAGGCGATGGATGGTTTGTTCGCCGAGCACGGCTTCGACGCGATCATCCACCTCGCCGCAATGGCCGGTGTCCGTGCTTCGATCGAGGACCCGAAGCTCTACCTAGACGTGAACCTCGGGGGCACCCTCACGCTCCTCGAAGCGGCTCAGCGTCATGGCCAGCCGCTGTTCGTCTTCGCGTCGACCTCGTCGGTCTATGGCCGGACGGAGGTGATCCCGTTCATCGAAACGGACAGCGCCGACCGCCCTCTCGCGCCGTACCCGGCCAGCAAGCGAGCGGCCGAGCTTCTTGGGCACTCGTACTTTCACATCTTCGGGCAAAACTTCACGGCGCTTCGCTTCTTCACTGTCTACGGCCGGCGTGGCCGCCCCGACATGATGGCGTACCTGGTGCTCGACAACATTTTCAACGGCAAGGAAGTCCCCTTGTACAACAACGGCCAGATGCACCGCGATTGGACGTACGTCGATGACATCGTGCAAGGCCTCCTCGCGGCGGCAGATCGGCCTCTCGGATACGAGGTGATCAATCTCGGGCGAGGGAAACCGACGCTGCTTGCCGACTTTGTTCAGCTCATCGAGGAGCAGGCCGGAAAGGCTTCCAAGCTCGTCAGCAAGCCCATGCCCGCCGCAGACATGGAGTACACCTACGCCAACGTGGACCGGGCGAAGGAGCTCCTCGATTACGCCCCGACCATCACCGTGGAGCAGGGTGTTCGTGAGTTCTGGTTGTGGTACCAGGATGCCGTCATGGGTGGGAGCCAATGAGCCGACTCAAGACCCGGACGTCGCAGTTTTTGATCGACATCAGCGTCCTGATGCTCGCCTTCGTGCTGGCCATGCTGGCCCGTTTCGACTGGTCGGTGCCTCAAGGGATCTTTCGGCAGCTTGTCATCGTGCTTCCGTACGTGGTGTTGCTCCAGTACGCGTTCCTATCTGGGTTTGGGATCACTCGCTTTTCGTGGCGCTATATCAGCCTTCGCGACACGGTTCGGATCTTCGTCGCGATCGCCTCGGCCACGGCCTTGTTGGTTGGGCTTCGGTTCCTGAGCCCGCAGCTGGTCGATCGCATCCCACTCGCTCGCTATGGGATCGTGCCGCTCGGCGTGCTGCTCGGCGACTTCGTCCTGTCGTTCATTGGCCTGACGGGGGTTCGGGCGCTCCGGCGGATGCTCGGTGAGCGCTGGGCGTCCAAGCAACACCAGCGCGAGGAAGCGGCGCTTGCGCCGACACTCCTCGTTGGCGCCGGGCAAGGCGGGGTCCTGATCGCGCAGGAGATCACCCGTCGACCTGACCTCGGTATCCTTCCGGTGGGGTTCGTCGACGACGACCCGGTGAAACAAGGCGCAGTGATTCACGGAATCAAAGTGCAGGGGACGACCCGGGACTTGGTGCGCCTCGCTGAGCGGCACAGAGCCAAGCAAGCCCTCATCACGATTTCGAACGCGCCGGGAACTTCGATCCGTCGAATCACGGAGAGCTGTAAGGAAGCGGGCCTCGCAGTGAAGATCGTTCCTGGAGCCTACGAAATCGTCGGTGGGCGCGTGAACCTCTCGCGGATTCGCGAGGTGGCCATCGAGGACCTTCTGCGTCGCGAGCAAGTCAGGCTCGATACTGAGTCGGTCGCCAGTGTCGTTCGTGGGCAACCGGTCTTGGTGACGGGCGCGGGAGGGAGCATCGGTTCCGAGCTTTGCCGCCAGGTCGCCGCGTATCGCCCTTCCCGTCTCGTGCTCGTCGAACGCGCCGAGAACAACCTGTTCGAGATTCATTCCGAGCTCCGCACCCGGTTTGCCGACCTCGAGGTCGTTCCGTGCGTCGCCGACATCACCGATGTGCCACGCGTCACTCAGGTGTTCCGCGAGCACCGGCCGATGATCGTCTTTCATGCGGCGGCTCACAAGCACGTCCCGATGATGGAATGGAACCCGGCCGAAGCGGTGAAGAACAACGTTCTCGGAACGCAGGTGATCGCCGATCTCGCTGACAGCCTTGCAGTCGAACGGTTCGTGATGGTGTCGACGGACAAGGCCGTGAACCCGACCTCGGTGATGGGTGCGACCAAGCGAGCGGCAGAGCTGTACGTCCAAGCGCTTTCGCTCCACAGCGCAACCTATTTTTCAACCGTGCGCTTCGGCAACGTGCTCGGATCGGCGGGGAGCGTCATTCCCATCTTCCGCAGGCAGATACAGAGCGGGGGCCCTCTTACGGTGACGCATCCCGACATGACTCGCTATTTCATGACCATTCCTGAAGCGGCGCAGCTGATCATGCAGGCTGGGGCGCTCAGCGAAGGCGGAGAGACTTTCATCTTGGACATGGGTCAGCCGGTTCGGATCATCGACCTGGCGCACGATTTGATACGCCTGAGCGGCTTCGAGCCCGACAAGGACATCGAGGTTCGATTCACGGGCGTTCGCCCTGGCGAGAAGCTGTTCGAAGAGCTGTCGACGATGGCCGAAGGCATCGAGCGCACGACCCACCCGAAGATTTTCACCGGGAGCTACGATTCTCCACACCTGCCTGGCCTGCGCGCGCAGTTCGACGGGCTTGGTGCGCTCTGTAGGAACGCCGACCCGGAACCGATCCGTCGGGCCCTCGGGCAACTGGTTCCGGAGTACGGGCACGGCCTGCCGGACAGCGAACCTCCCTCGCGGCCGACGCAAGCGTTTCAAGAGTCTAAACCCGCGGGGGGTGCATGAAGGTTCTCGTCACCGGAGGCGCGGGTTTCATTGGCAGCCACGTCGCGGACGCCGCCATTGACGCGGGTCATGAAGTCTTGATCGTCGATGACCTCAGCACCGGTCGCACCGAGAACCTGCCTCCGAGTGCGGATTTTCACCCGATCGACATTCGGAATGGCGAGGCGCTTCGCGAGCTTGCCCTCCACTTCAAGCCCGATGCGATCAGTCACCACGCAGCTCAGGCAAGTGTGACGGTCAGTGTGCGTGAGCCGGTGCTGGACGCAGAGGTCAACGTCATCGGTTCCCTGAATGTCGCGAACGCGGCGATCGAGTGCGGCAGTCGATTGATCTTTTCGAGCACTGGGGGCGCCCTGTACGGCGAGGTGCCCGAGGGCCGAGCCGCGGGCGAAGATTCGCCTGCGCTGCCCATGAGCCCTTACGCGTGCAGCAAAGCCAGCTTCGAGCTCTACCTGCGGACCTTCGGGCAGGAATCGGGCCTTCGGTATACGATCCTCAGGTACGCCAACGTCTACGGGCCGCGACAGAACCCTCACGGGGAGGCGGGGGTCGTGGCGATTTTTCTCGCGCGACTCCTTCGAGGTGAACCGATTCAGGTCAATTCCCGCACCCAAGAAGGAGACGACGGCTGTGTTCGCGACTACGTGTACGTTCGTGACTCCGTCAGGGCCAACCTTGCGGCCTTCGAGGGCGTGCTCGACGGCCGTACGATGAACATCGCAAGCGGCGTACCCACCTCGACGCGGTCATTGGCGGAGCAGCTCGCAGGTCTCGTCGATAGGCCTGTCACCGTGAACGTGGGGCCGTATCGACCGGGCGACCTCGGGCGCTCGGTCCTCGATCCGGCGGTCATGGTGTCGATCCTCGGCGAACCGACGCCGCTAGCGCGGGGGCTAACCGCGACGTGCGAATGGTTTCGCAGTCAGGAGGAGTCGTCGTGAGCGAGCGTATTGCTGTCGTCGGGCTCGGGTACGTCGGCCTTCCGGTCGCCCTATCGTTTGCGCGGAAGTTCGAGCACACAGTCGGCTTCGATATCTCAGAGGACCGAGTGCGGTCGCTTGCCGCGAATCACGACTGGACCGGAGAGGTGACAGAGGCCGAACTCCACGAGACGAGCCTAACGCTCACCTGCGACCCGGCCGACCTCCGGGGCACCACGTTCTTCGTTGTCGCGGTGCCGACCCCGATCGACTCCGATCGCCGGCCGGACCTCGGCCCGCTTCTGTCCGCAACTCGCCTCGTGGCGAATGCCCTCGCTCCGGGGGCGGTGGTCGTTTACGAGTCGACCGTCTACCCGGGTGTTACCGAGGAGCGGTGCGGCCCCCTACTCGCCGAGACGTCCGGACTGCGACAGTCCCGTGACTTCAAGCTCGGCTATTCCCCGGAGCGGATCAATCCCGGCGACAAACTCCACACCTTCGAGAAGGTCATCAAGGTCGTCTCGGGCGAGGATGAAGAAACATTGGAGCGCGTGGCACGCGTCTATGAAAGCGTGGTCGATGCGGGGGTGCACCGAGCGTCTTCGATCAAGGTCGCCGAAGCAGCGAAGGTGATCGAAAACACCCAACGCGACCTGAACATCGCATTGATGAACGAGCTCGCGATGATCTTCGACCGCATGGACATCCGAACACAGGACGTGCTGGACGCGGCGGGGACCAAGTGGAACTTCTTGGAGTTCACACCGGGACTGGTCGGAGGGCACTGCATCGGGGTTGACCCCTACTACATCACCGCCAAGGCCGAGGCTCTTGGGTACCATCCCGAGGTCATTCTCGCCGGCCGCCGCATCAACGACAACATGGGGCGCCATGTCGCACAGCGAACGATCAAGCTGCTTCGCGAGCAGGATCACGCCATCAAGGGAGCGCGCATCGGCGTGGTCGGGCTGACGTTCAAAGAGAACGTGCCTGACCTCAGAAACAGCCGGGTACCCGACATCATCAACGAGCTGCGTGACTACGGGATCGACCCCATCGTTCACGACCCGATGGCCTCCGCCGAAGAGGCCTTGCGAGAGTACGGCATCGAACTCCGCCCTTTCGATGCGCTGACCGACCTCGATGGCCTCATCTTCGCCGTTAGCCATCAGCAATCGCTCGATCAACTCGACCGGCTCCTCAATGGCGTCCGCGAAGG
>CAXMRN010000133.1:0-31330 GCA_964195565.1 uncultured Polyangiaceae bacterium
CAAGCTCCTGAAGAACATCTGGCGTATCCACGTCGGTGTTCACACTCTCGGTTTCCACCTCAACATGAGCCCGATGGGCTGAGAGAGCTTCGGCTGGTGGCCGATCTCGAGCCCTCCGCGCCACCCCACGTCAACGTCAGGTCAACGAGGGAAAACCGATAGGCGGCGCGAATGCTGCAACAACCCGAAACCACACCCCAATCGCCGACGCCCCATAAGAAAAGGGACGACCCGGCACGGATCGCCCCTTTTGGAAGTTCGCTCGCCTTGCGACGAGTTCCCTCGTCGTTTGGCTGTGTGGATGCGAATACGTCGCATTCACCACGACCGACTTTGTCTGGATTTCGAACCGAGGTTCGATGGTGGGCTTATTCAGCCTCTCCTGCTTTGCGCGACACGTTTCGGCGCGATGCATTCCCCGTCGGGAAGCCTGCTAACCCCCCGCGTGAGCTTTTTCACTCACTGGAGGAGCTTTGACCGACACGTCCCGTGCGCTGTCGTCGTATCTCTCGACTTGAAGGTCTCGAGGTACCGTAGGTTCGCATAGGTTGCCCCATGTGTTTCCTGCGGACGGAATCCCAGCAGCGGTTTGGGTTTAGCAAACCGCAGTGATTGGACTCCGCGACAACTCTCGTCGTACCTGAACCCTTGGTTTTCGACTCGCCAAGGGCGCGTAATGGGATGCGCTTCTAGTGGATCCTGTTGCTCATGCCGCGCTCCGAGCCGTTGCCGAGGCTCTCGCCTCGTGTGCAACGGTGTCGCGCAGCATGTTCAGGCCGACGCGTGCAATCCAGAGTTTTAGTTTTCAAAGATGGGCACCCGAACCTCGTGAGATTACCGTCACCAGTTTCGAACTGGCTTGTCGACGGTGAGCCGACGGTGTCACCCCGTCGCACTCGCTTAGGCGGATGCTTCCTCCGCCGAAGCGAACGAGCACCGAACCTATGACGCGCCGTCATGGTCGTCGGTCAACCCTTATGCCAGGTGCCTCCGACGTCCCGTCTAGAACCTTCGCGGCCGCCGTGTGGTGAAACAGTGCGGCGTCCCGATTCTAGCGCGTCTTTCACCGGCCTCCCTCGCGTCGACGGCCTTCATCAAAGCTTTCGCTCGATTCGGGCCCACGCATCAGGACGTCGGCTTTTGCAATCCTCACGACCCACGGACACGTTCGACGCTCTTCGCGCCTCCCGACAGCGTTGCCTTTCGGCTTCGCTTCTCCCCCGTGAGAGTGAGAAACAAGCAACTTGCGTTGCATGTTGTCAGATAGGTGGATTCAAAGAACGTCGAGCTCGCTGTCGCGATCTTCCGACCCCTTTTGTCTCCGATCCACGGCAGCAGATCAATGAAATTCGCCTGTGGACAGTACGATTGTTTTTCCACAAGCGACCTAGTTTTCGCCCAACTCATCCACAGGGAGCAGGTCCTTGAAACGGCGTCCTCGTTTTAGGGTGACGCGTTTACGGGCACCGCAGCGGTGTTCAGCGGGATCGCTGCCGGTTGCGTCGTTGGCATGCCGGTTTCGCTCGCCGCCGGCGCGACTTCCGATGGCGTGATCTCCGCCGTCGTCATGGCGCCCGGCTCGGCGTTCAACTCGGGCGCTTCGAGTGGCGCGTCGAAATCGAACGGCTGGACGCGCGGAGTCATGTTGCCGAAGCGGTCCACCGTCACCCATGCGCCGTCAGGCATCACGTACGCACCAACTTCGCGGTCGTAGCGCGGTATCGCAACCTCGATCGGCTCTTTGACTTGGCCGCGGACTCTGCCTGGTAGAACCTCGACGAACAGCGGCTCTTCGAGCACGAAGTTGTACCCGCCCTTGTCGAACTCCATGAGGTACATCACCTCTTCGAACTCGAACTCACGTCGGTAGACCATCGGTTGCTGGCCGTATCGCGTATGCGGGCGATGCTCGAGCACGAACGACATCAATCGAACGGCGATATGATTATGCATCCGATGACAGCCGTGCGAGTGGCGTCGCATGATGCTCATGTAGTCGACCGAGCCGTGGGTGCGGATACCCTCGTCGCCGCCGAGCTGAATCTTGCCGTCTGGCGAGCGGTAGTACTTGCGGTGGTACGCAGCAACTAGGCCGTACGCAGAAGCGTAGCTCGGACCAGTCGTATGGTAGTCGACCTCGAAGTACTCCTCGCCTCGCTTTTTCCTTTTGGTGAGCATGACGCGAGGAGGCGTGCTCTCGGGCGGCACCCAAATCGGCGCGGCCGAGATGCGACTCCACACGCGCTTGCCAACGGGTGAGCCCTTGTACTTCCACATGACCGCGCCTTCGATGAACTCCCCACGCCACCCACCGACGGTGGTCCCAAAACGCGCGAGCGGGATCTTCTGGTCGTTGTAGTGGACGAGGATGGTCACGCGCGGCCGACGACTCACGGGCTGGGAGCGCGCCCTGCCCTCCTCGTCGTACGGGAACTCGTACCAAACGTCACCGCGGTCGGTCGAAATGCTCAGCTCCATCACGTCCGCGTAGTAAGGCGGAAGCTCGATGTTCTCGAGGGCCACCACCTGTGTCGGCTGGATCTCACCGAGCGACTCGAGCCAGGCGAACGTCGACTCCGCTGTCTGCAAACCAAAAGCCTCGATGACACGTTCGCGAAGATCCGCTTCGAGGTTCGGAATCTGGTGCTCTTTGCCGTCTTCGTCCTTGTAAGTGCGCGGCTCGTCGTCCCGTATGGTCGATGTGCTGCCGTCTTCGATGACCTCGGCCGCGTGCACGGCGCGCTCGGTCAACACGCGAATCACCGCCTCTTGCTCCGTGTCTTGGGGCGACGTCTGCAGAACGGCCAGCGTGTCGTCTCCGATGAAACCCCAACCGTAGACGCGATGCCTACGCTCGAACTCAGCAAGCGCCTCGTGGGTGCGCCAATCGAAGAGGCCAGGGGTGTGCTCGCCGCGACCTTCGAAGAAGCCCTCACACTCGAGGCGGGCTTGGGCGGCGGCAATCGCTTCGATCTCAGGGGCAAGGGTTCGGTACTCTTCGACCTTTTCCCACTCTTTGTCGTCGACCGCGTGTAGGCGTCCGACCTGATCGAGACTCTCCACTTGGACGCGCTCGACCAGCGCCGCCATTTGGGGCTTGAGCAGCCCGTAGCGGGCCAAGCGGCGGGCCGGACGGCGACCCTTCTGGTACGCGAGGAACCCTTCAAACTCCTGCAACGACGCGAGGTCGAGCTCCTGGGCGCACTCGAGCGCCCGCACATCGCGGAAGCGCTCCCTCAATAGGGAGAGCGTGGGCAAGATGCCGTAGAGCTCGAGGTATTGATCCTTTTCAGCTCGGTACCCATGTCGGTCGTCCGGAAACTCTCCCCGCGCGAGCGCCAGGTAGGTCGAGCGGTACTCGCTGGTCTGATGGAGCCCATCAGGAGCGGTGGCCTCCGTGAGGATGTACGGCGTCCACTCTTCGCCAAGGTCCAGTAGAAGATGCCCCGCCTCGTCGGCCTTGACCGCATCGACGTCACCCTGGGAGTTCCCATCCTTCCAAAAAGCAACAGGTGCTTCCAAGGGCACGGGTGGGTCCTCGATCGCGGTGGCGGGGTTGGGGTCGGGCCTGGCATCGCTCGGCTCGGGAGCGGTCGCAGGATCCTGCTTCGGTGTACAGCCATAGAAAGCTGCACACACCAGAATTGTCAATAATCCCAGGCGCAAATGAGTCACTACCTCCTCACCTTGGGGCCGATCAGGATGCGGCGCAACTTTCGCGCGGAGCAGGCTGGACGTACCCATAGGGTGGCGTGCTAGATGGCGCGTGGATGGGCTTTTTTGAACGGCGCAAAGTAGGTCTAGTCCTTGCTCCGGCACTGTTCCTAGCAATTTGGTTTGCTCCGTTCGGACTGGAACCGCGCGCCCAACATCTCGCTGCGGTGTTCGCGGCCGTGATCGTCGCGTGGGTGACCGAAGTGTTGCCGATCTCGGTAACCGCGCTGTTGATCGCGCCCGCCATGATCGCCGTAGGCGTCACCGACAGCCGCTCGGCTTTCGCACCGTACGCCGATCCCCTGATCTTCCTTTTCATCGGCGGCTTCTTCATCGCCAGGGCGATGACGCGACACGGGCTCGACCGGCGCATCGCTCGGTCGCTGATGCAGTTTCGGCTCGTTCGTGGTTCGCCGGTCCGGATTCGGATGGCGTTCATGATGACCGCGGTGGTGCTCTCGATGTGGATCAGCAACACCGCAACCGCCGCAATTCTGGTCCCGATTCTTCTCGGAACCCTCCCTGAGGAAGACGATGCCAACTCCGGAAGCGTGCTTGCCATCGCGTACGCGTCCTCCGTCGGCGGCATGGGGACGTTGATCGGTAGCCCGCCCAACTTCATCACCGTCCGGTTCCTGCAAGAGCAGACCGACACGCAGTTCGACTTCGTGCAATGGATGGGCGTCGGCCTGCCGGCTGCGATGGTCCTCGTGGTCGTTGTCGGCTTTGTGCTGCAATGGCTCGCGCCCCCTCAAGCGACGGAATCTAACGTGACCCTCGTGGCATCGCCCTGGTCGCGCGGCGAGCGAGTGACCGCGTTCTGCTTCGGGCTCGCGGTCGTCGGCTGGACCGTGCCGGGCATCATGCGGGCGGTCGGCGCACCCCACGCAGAGGCCATCGCGCGTGCGCTCCCCATCGGTGCCGTGGCAATTCTCGCGGCTGCGCCTTTGTTCTTGATACTCGACGAGGACGACGCGACGCCTGTCCTCCCTTGGCACGATGCGGTCCGCATCGATTGGGGCCTGATCCTGCTCTTCGGCGGGGGGCTCTCCCTCGGCGCGCAGATGTTCGAGACGGGGTTGGCCGCGTCGATTAGTCAGTGGTTCCTGAGCGTGACGGGAATCAGCTCGCTATGGGGCCTCACTACGGCGCTCATCGTCTTCACCGTTTTCTTCACCGAAGCGTGCTCGAACACCGCGTCGTCGAACATGATCGTTCCGCTGGCGATTGCAGCGGCCGTCGAGCTCGGTGTGTCGCCACTGCCGCCGGCGTTGGCGGTTGGCCTCGCTGCGAGCTGCGCGTTCATGCTCCCGATCGCGACAGGACCGAACGCGGTCGCCTACGGCACAGGACTGATCGCGCTACCGCAGATGATGCGCATCGGCTTCGTGCTGAACATCGTAACCGCACTGACTCTCCTCGCAGTGTTGTATGGATTGAGCATCTTCTACGGTTGGGCGTAGCCTTGTCGTTTTGTTGAGAGCAGCCCCACGGGTGACTCATCCTTACACTTCCCCACTTTATGAGAGGCATCCATGGGAAATATGGGAACCGTCCCCTTTCTGCTGCACCAACTTAGACCACCCGGAAAAGGTGGCGCCGCACTTACTCAAGCCGCCGCATCGATCGCGCTGTCGCAGGGACAGCCGCAGACGATCGTGGACGTTCTGCACGGTCGCGCATTCCGCTACTACGCGGAAGGGCTCCGGCAGTACCTCGCGGTTCGAACGGGGTCGACTAGCAGAGCAGACCATTACATCGCAAAGCTTCGCGCGTTCGTCGCCAAAAGTGACAGCGACGATTTGATCAAGGCGCCAGGGGTTCGCGCACGGCTCTATCGAGCGGCACGTGGCTACCTGCACAATCAGAGCCGTCCGCACAAACCGCCAACGAAAATCGAGCTCGAAGAGCTTCCGTGGCGCGCCCTTCCGTCGGCGCACTCCTCGGTGAGTCCGCTCAACGCGCTTCGTTTTGAGCTCAGTGCCGAAGACTCGGAGCTCCTGGAGCTTCGCCACGCGCGCGAGCTCAGCATCGACGAGCTCGCGTTCGTCTACTCGAAGACGCCGGTCGAGATGGAGAAGCGGGTCAGCGGGGCGATGGCGCGCGCGCAAGCGATCCTCGACGAGCACGGCATGCGAGACACCGACCGCTTTGGACGTGTCATCGTCGAGGCATTCGCGCTCGAAGCCGCTCCTAGAGCTAGGGAGGAAGAGCACGAAGGGATCGAGCCGCTCCCCAACGGCACGATCGTCGGCGGTCGATACTCGGTCGAAGCGCGAGTGGGCCTTGGCGCATTTGGGGATGTGTATCGGGCAAAGGACACCGAAGTCCCCGGGCACGTGGTGGCCTTGAAACTGCTTCATCAAGCCGCGCATTCGAAATCGGCGAAGCAGTCGGCGCTGCGCGAATTGCGGCTCATCGCGTCCGTGTTTCACCCATCGATCGTGCAGTTCAAGGACCACGGGTGGTTCGAGGAGCGGTTGTGGTTCGTCATGCCCTGGTACGATGGCGAGACGCTCGAATCCCGCTTACAGCGTGAGCCGTTGAGCCGCGGTGAGGCGCTCGAGATCTTCCAGCCTCTGGCGCGCGCGCTGGCTGCGATGCACGCAGCGGGCGTACGGCATCAGGACGTCAAACCCGAAAACATCTTCCTCGCTCGTATTCCAGGGTTCGGAGAAGAAGAGGTCACGCCGGTGCTGCTCGACTTGGGTGTTGCGGCCACCGAGGCGGAGATGGTCGTCGCGGGGACGCCGACCTACTTCGCGCCTGAGGTTGCGGCACAGTTCGCGTCCGTCGAGCGAAAGCCCACGGTCACCAACAAAGCCGACGTGTTCGCGTTGGCCCTCTCACTCCGGAACGCGCTCGAGCCGGAGACACAAGACGACGTCGCCGCAGGCGCTGTCGACACTTTCATCGAGTATCGGTCGAAGGAAACTCCGAACGCCCCGACCCGCAAGGGGCTCAAGTACCTGACGCCGTTCTTTGACCGCTGGATGAACAGCGACGCCGAGGTCCGGCCGACGGCCGACGAGCTCGTCGAAGAGCTTTCCGCGCTCTCGCTTCCTGAAGAGCGGAAGGAGCGGGTCAAGACGATCCTGCGCTGGACGATCCCGATAGCGCTTGCGCTCCTCGGGGCCTCAAGTGCTGCGGTCACGGTGTTCTATCAACAGGCCGAGACGCAGCGAGAAGTCGCCCACCGAGCGAAGCTCACCGCCTCCGATCTCCGCCGGGACTTGGAGGACACCCGGGAGATCGCCGAGCAGCTCGAGCTTCGGTACGAGCAAAGCCGCCTAACGCGAACCGAGCTAGCCAAACGGCTGGCACGAACGGACGGCAAGGTCACTTCTTTGAAGACACAGCTCAAAGACGAAGAGCGCCGCCTGATGCGCACGCGCGACAAGCTCGCACAGAACCGTCAGGACAAGGCGACGATCGAGCAGCACCTGTCGGAGACCGAAATGGACCTCTCCGCAACCGAACGCTCCCTCGCGGCGACGAATCAGAAGTTGGCGAGTACGGCACAACGGCTGACAGCCGAAGAAGAGCGGGCCCAGCGCATCGAGCGGAAGCTCGTGCGCGAAGGCGACCGGCGGGTGGAGCTTGAAGGCGAGCTCGCGGCCCTCGACGCACGACTGAACGCGGAAGCCTCGAAGACCGACGAGCTACAAGACGCGGTCGCTCGGGCAGTAGTGGCACGTAGCCGGGCAGAGCTCGAGCTGGAGTTCGCGGAAGAGGAGCTCGAAGCGCTCCGCAATCGTGCGGTGCTCCACCCGGCCGAGACTGGGTCCGACCGATCGATCGACGAGCCAACGCCCGACAGCTGAAGCCACAGCGACGCTAGCGACGGCCCTTGTAGCCCATCATGTCTTGCATGGCGGACTCGCTCATCTCGGCGATCTCCGCTTCTTCGGCTAGACGCTCTGCGCAGTCCTCACAAACTTTGATGCGACGCCCGTCCGCTTTGACGGACACGAGCTCGTCGACTTCGTCTTTGCACGATCGACACTCCGGCATGATCCTACCTTGAGCGGGGAAGAAGGCGGCTCATCGAAGGAAGCACGATGTTCTTGCGAACCGACTGGGCGGCGCCACCGAGGCCCGTCGGGAGCGCTCGGAACGCGATGTCGAGATGCTTCGTGTCGGCTTCGACACCATGCAGCGTAACGAACGAGGTGAGTAGCGACACTGCGCGGCGCACCAATGGGTTGTTGCCGATCTTCGGGTCGCGCATCAGGTCGAGCACGATTCTATTGCCATTGGCTTCGGCCAATACCGGCGAGCGCCCCGGCATGAAGTTGACCAGCGTACCCGGGTTCGACAGATCCAACGCGCCGGATTTTATCAGGGCAGCGATCGGCGATTCGGAGTCGCCGTTGAGCTTGAGCATCACTTCTTCGAGCCGAAGCGCGACGGTCAGCTCCTCGTCGTTGAACACCACGCGCTCGATGAAGATGATCGCGCCGGCGCGGAGCGGGGTGTTCATGAGGTCGATGTTCCCCGCGAGACGAATGCCTGGCGGAACGGAGTCGATCAGGAAGTCTTCGACCTTCCCGCTGCGCTCGGCCTGCTGCCCAAGCCATCGCAGAGCAGCGAGCGGAACACCGAATCGGAGGCCCAGCGCACTGCGAACAGCGCGTCCGAGCTCTTCGGGATGCATGCGCAAATAGGAACGGACGGCGTCGACTGTTTCTTGGGGAGTGGGCATGACCGGTCGAGTCTAGTGTTCCGACCGGCCCACGTAAACGGTCAATTCGCTCTGCCCTGCTAACCCGGCGTCGGGATGGTCGTCGGGTCGCAAAAACCGCGGCCGTCACCAAGATCCGAGCACTGGGACTGAAGGTTGGGCTGGCCGGGGTCGGGGTTGGGCAACGAGGGACATTCGTTGAGGATCGAAGGATCACAAAGCCGCTGGCATGTCGGGCCAATCGTCGTCTGGCTGTCAGGGTCGCACGCTCCGGGGATACACACACAGATGAGCCCGAGGTCGCAGTCGAGGCTGTAGTCGCACTGCTCGAAGACCTCGCCAGGAACGTAGTCTAACTTCTCGAGGTTCCCGGGCAGGCACACCCAAAGCTCGGGGGTGCCATCGCCGCCGCCTGCGCCACCTTGGCCGCCTGCGCCACCTGCGCCGCCTGCGCCGCCTGCGCCGCCTGCGCCGCCTTGGCCGCCTGCGCCGCCTTGGCCGCCTGCGCCGCCTTGGCCGCCTGCGCCACCTTGGCCGCCTGCGCCACCTTGGCCGCCTGCGCCACCTTGACCGCCTGCGCCACCTTGGCCGCCTGCGCCACCTTGGCCGCCTGCGCCACCTTGGCCGCCTGCGCCACCTTGGCCACCTTGGCCGCCTGCACCTCCGGCGCCGCCATCAGCGCCGCCCATGCCTCCGTCGGTACCGCCCGCGCCGCCATCAGCGCCACCCATACCTCCGTCCGAGAGTTCCTCGGAGAGCAGACACGATTCACCGTTTTCGCAATGAACGACCTCGGGCCCGCACTGCCGAAAGCAGTACTTGCCGTAGACCGTCTCCGCGCAAGTCGAGCCGTCGCGGCATTCGGACGAATCGAAGCATGCATTGCCGTTGTTGACCGGCTTCACGCAGGCGAAGATGGACGCCGTCAGCAGCGCGAAGGGCAAAAGGAAGACTCGAGCGGTCATCGAGACGGTATGTAGCAAGAGAGTCGGGAGGGGGCGATTTTTGTACAGTAGGTCCCTGTAAAATCAACGCTGCGCGCCGACCGCGGGGCTCGCGGGGCTCAGGCCCGGCGGTAGGCCTGCGTTTCAACGTCGTAAGCGAGGAGCTCAGCCCCTGCGTCGAGTGGGTCGCCTTCGAGGGCCGCTTTGTCAGGGCGAAAGCCATCAGTCATGGGGATACCCTCGACTCGCTTGACCCAGGCCGGGCGCTCCGTCGGATCCAGCCCTGCGGCAAACTCGTTCCATGCCTGCAAATTGAGACCCTGGTTTCCGTGCGTGACAACGGCAGCAACGGGACGGTCGACGGCGCCCTCCGCGACACCGAAAACGACGGTGTGGCGCAGAGGGGCAAAGCCATACAGGGCATCCTCGATTGCCCGCGTCGCGACGACCCCGGCTGCCGTTCGAAGCATTCGGCTAGCCCGGTCGACGAACCAGAAGTCGCCGTCGGCGTCTCGCCGCAAGACGTCCCAGGTAATGAACCAGGTATCGCTAGCCTCGAAGACGCCCCGAAGGAGGCGCCGGCCAGCTTCGTCGCCAGCTGTGAAACTGGCGAGGGGATGCTCGGCGTCGAGTCGGGCGAGCAACACACCCGGCTCGCCAACTTCGCAGCGAATGAGCAGGCCATGCTCGTCGCGCGTGAAGTCCTCGTGCTCGAAATCGTACCGGACGAGGGCGACCTCGGCGCTGCCCGGAAGCGGGCGGCCAAGCGCACCCACCTTTTCGCCCGACGCGTTGGCGAGTACGGCATTGCCTTCGGTCGCGGCGTAGAACTCCAAGATACCGGCGGGACCGAAGCGGTCGACGACGCGTTGCCAAACGTCGCGCCGAAGGCCGCTCCCAGCAAACAAGCGAACCGAGTTTGCGTTGTCGGTGGCGGACGGCTCCGCGCGCAGAAGCTCCCGCAACATCTCGCCGGCGTAGAACACCACGGTGGCGCCATATCGGCGAACATCGTCCCAGAACGCGTCAGGGTCGAACCCCGTCGATAGCGCTAGCCGGGAACCGCCGACCAAACCACCTCCGACGGCCACCAACATACCGGCCGGATGATGAAGAGGCAGGCAACAGTAGACGGTGTCACCGGGAGACAGCGTGCACGCCGCCGCGGTACCATAGGCCGAGAACGCCCATCGCCGGTTGGTGATCTTGGCGGCGCGCGGCTTCTTGCCGCGGCCAGCGGTGAGCATGATGAGCGCCAAGTCGCGCGCACACCCTGGGTTGGACTCGTACCAACCGGGCAGCTCCACCGCATCGGGGTCGATGAGCTCCATGTCGGTCACACCCGGAGGGAGGGCTCGCTCCTCCTGGGCGGCGCCGAGCACGAGGACCTCGTCCGACAGCTCCTTGCCGAGGGCTGCGCTCTCCGGGTCTGCGATCAGAAAGCGCGGCGCCGACCCATGGATGGCTTCTCGAAGGGTTGGGGCATCGCGACGGGGGCTCAGCAGGATGGGCACCGCACCCAATCGGCTCAGCGCGGCCGTCACCGAGAGGTAGCTCGGGCGCGGCCGCATCAGCACGGCGACCGTCTCACCCCGCCGAACCCCGCAGCGGATCAAGCCACGGACGATGTTGTCGACGCGATGATCCGCTTGCGCATACGAGAACGCCCGGCCTTCCCAAAGGAAGAAGGTGCCCTCAGGGTTGGAAGTGGCCTGCTCCGACAGTGCGAGCCCCAAACTTACCCTCGTGCCCGGATGCATCTGCTGCAGGACGGTGAGGCGAGGAACCTGCCAGCGCAGGCTGTCGAGCTGCTCACCGAGGTCGGCCGCGGACCGCCCAAGCTTCTGCCACCACGCGCCAACGGTTCCGAGGATGGTTTGATAGAAGAGCTCGACGTCGAAATCGACTTCGTCAAACTCCGCCTCTTCTGGCTCTTCGAGAGGCGGCGGCGCCTGCAGCGCCGAAGGCTGGGGACCAAGGCCTTCGCGCCAACGTACCCAACCCGCAACGGTCGGCCAGGTGAACGACATCGCCTGGCTGCCTACGACGAGGCCGAAATGCCCGGCTCTCATCGACACCTCGGACAGTTCCGCGTTGGGGGCCGCGCCACGAATCGCACGGACCGCGGACTCGTTGGCGATGGTATCTCGCTCGCCAACGAAGAACATGACGGGACAAGTAATGTCGGCCAGCGTGACGGTTCTGCCGTTGACGACGAAGCCACCGGAGAGCATCCGGTTATGAACGACGAACTCATCGATGAACTTCTTGAGCGCGGGACCGGGCCAGGCAACGAAGCCTTCGCCGCCCAGGAACCGGCGTCGCGCTTCGCGCTTCTCGAGCGCCTGCCGGTCGTGCAGCTTGCGAACGAAGTCCATGAGCTGACCGACTTCTTTGTTGGCAGCGAGAAGCTTGAAGCCGGTGCTCGTCAGGAACCCCGGAAGGCCTTCGAGCTTGTCTATCGGCTTCTCGATCGCGCCTTGCGCCAACTCGAACATGCGGCCGGCGACCGTGTCGGCGATCTTGGGGAGGTTCCGGTGAATGTCGACCGGGCTACCGAAGGTCACCACGGAAGCAATGCCCTCGGACGCTCGGTATGCCGCCAACTGATAGGCGAACATCCCGCCCTGCGAGTATCCAATGAGGTGCACATCATGGCCCGTGGTGTCCCGAAGCCAGTCGATCGAATCATTCACAGCCGTGATGTGATCGTCGAGGGTGCGTCTCATGCCTCCCTCTTCTTGCTCGGGGGAGCCGAAGTCGACGACCCAGACGTCCAGCCCTAACCGCGTCAACGCGGTGACCCCACTGATGTCGGGCGCGACGTCGTAGATGTCCGCAGTGACCATCAGAGGAGGAATCAAGAGCAACGGCGCCTCGACCGTCGGGCGATGATCGTCCCCTCCGTAGCGTCGCAGCTGAGCGATGCCCAACTGGTGCGCGACCTTGTACGGCGCGTGCTCCGGGTCGGTGAAGTGCCCCAGCCTCGCCAGCTCGAGCGCGTTCTCGGTTGCCATGGCGACCCGGCGAAACGGGGCGCGCCAGCCTGGTTTTCGGCCTGTCCTTGCCATGGGTCGAATCATGACCCTAGCACCATGCTTGGGGGAGTTGGAGCCTGCTCGTCCGCCGTGTCACAACCGGCCTCGTTCCATGACCGTGCTTACTTCCATCACAATGCCCCCGTTCGACGAGGAAGAGCGCGCCGTGCTGCGGCGCATCGAGGAGGTGCTCGCACGACATCCGTACATGCGGGCGGAGCTCCGTGGCCTGGGACCCATCGCGAACAGTCTCGAGGACGTACTGAGCACGAGGCTCGCGCTTCTACACACCGAGGGGGGAGCGGTGAGCGATGAATTGGCAGCTCTTCTCTGCAAGCTCGGCCGTTGGGAAGCACAGCTCGCCGAAGCGGTGGTCGACGAGGAAGGTTCGGGCGGCGCGCGTCTTCGGTACGAGACCACGCTCCTGCTTCACCCGGAGCCGAGCTCTCTGGACGAGCGCGGCATCCCCGCCGCCGATGTCAGGGACGCGATAAGCGGGTGGGAGCAACTGCGCGACGGCCGATCTCCGAGGACGATTCGCTCCGAGCGGCTACAGCAGAACCGCGACTTCTTTCGCCACGGCGCCATGCTTCCTTTCTATTGGATGCGACGTCGACGGATTCGCAAGCTTCTTCCCAGTGTCGTGCTTGATTTGCCCGCGCTTCGCGAAACCTTGTTTGCGATCGAGCAAATCGGCCCGATCGCAGACAATTTCGCTTTCAAAGGGATGGGCGTCGGCCGGAGATCGACTTCGGTCGCGTTGGCGGATGCAGCATTCCTCTACATGCAGCTGGCGGACGAATTTCTGGACGAGTTGGCGGCGGCGGCCGGCGGCCACGATGCCGCGGGGCGTCTGGTTCAGTCGGTCTACCACGACGACACTTCGGAGCGGCCACTGCGCGACCTATCCCTTGCCCATCTCCGCAGGGCCGGCATCGACCCCGATGCTCACGCGACGAAGTTTGGCATGCCCCTGTCGACGCTCTTCGAAGCGCTCGACGATCTGGCAGTCACGATCGATACGTTCCTCGCGAACGAGGGCGATGCGATCGTGCACGCCACGCATCTGTTCTTACACCATTGCTTCCAAACATATTTGGACGAAGCCAAGCTTTGCGGGGTCGCGAGTGGCGGTCGCTCCGACCAACTGCGTCTCCAGGACACGGCGTGGCACTTCTATCGCAAGAACAACATGGTCATGATGCTGTGGCTGGATCTGCGGGCGCGTCTGCTCGGCCTCGAGCCCGCGCGACACGTGACCATGATCCGCCGGTGGGGGTATCTACTGTCGGCATTCCAAATCTTCGATGACCTGAAGGACTTGGCGCTCGACCTCGGAAAACAACCGAGCTACCCGCTGCAAATCGCCGCGAACGACTTTCCTGAGGAGTTTTCCTGGCTCGAACAACGCTTCAAGGGAGGTCGACTTCCGGTCACCCGCGACGAAGTGCCCGAAGTGAGCCTGCGCGCCAGCGGCACCGTCCAACAGTGCATGCGCTGGAGTCGCCTCATCGCGTTAGCTCACTTCGACAACGCACTTCTCTACGCGTGGGACCAACGTTGGCGCAAAAGCTGGACTCGGCGCCGCCACTCCTTCAACCCGCGCGGAAGCTCTAAGACGCCCGCACGCGTGCATGTGGTCGATCGCCTCGTCCGCGCCCTGTTGGCGATGCGAGGCAGCGACCCGGCGCCCATGGTCGACGACGAACAGCTTGCATACGCGCTCGACGCGAGCGCCTACGAAGGCTCGTGGCAGATCTATCTCGCGCTGTTCCCCAACATCCGTGCGATCTATCGGTTCGCTACGTTGCGTATGTGGATGACGGCGGCCGAGAAAGCACAGGCAGCGCGGCAACTCCTGCGCCGGTACCCTCGCGCACGGGCAAACGCCCTAGTCGGCCTCGCCGATGCTGATGTCGACCATCAGGTCACCCGCGATCGCCTCGAGGCTTTCTCGAAGCTGATCGAGGTCTAGCGACTTCGGTGCGCGGAGCCTGGCCGTCGCTTTGAACAAAGTGTCGCCGGACCAGGGCGCACCATCGCACTCGGTATTCAACTCATCGACGTTGACGCCGCGCGCCGCGAGCGCCTCGGAGATCTTGTGAACGATGCCAGGACGGTCACTGCCGATCAGATCGAGCACGACTACGTTCCCCTCCTCGACCGCCTCCTCGACGCCGCGCTCAATCACCACGCGAAGCCCGTCCGAACGCAGCCCCTCGAGCGCTTCCGACAGGGCGTCGACACCCGCCTCCGGCACGCTCGCCCGAAGAATCCCGGCGAACTGCCCCGCCAACCGAGACATCCGACTCTCGATCCAGCTCCCCCCCTGAGCCTCAATCGCAGCCGAAACCGACTCAACCAAACCCGGCCGATCCCGCCCAATCACAGTAACCACAAGACTCTCCATAGGGACACTCTCCCTACCCGTAATCACCCGACATTCCAAGGCTTTTCAGGCAAAGAACGCAGCGCCTGGCGGCGACGTTGTGATCTTCGCCTGAGAAGCGGCTAGATCTCGGGGAGTTAGGACCCTAGAGCGTGTCCCCATGTTCGCGAAGCGTACGCAGGAGGTCGAGCCGTTCCTTGCGATGGAGGTGATGGAGCGGGGGATGGCGATGGCGCGGGGCGGGACGGCGATCGTTCAGCTCGGGGTCGGCGAGCCGAACTTCGATGCGCCGCCCGCCGCTGTGCAGGCTGCTGTCGATTCGTTGGTGTCGGGTGAGACCCACTACACCGACAGTCGCGGCCTCTTCGTGTTGCGCGAAGCGATCGCTCAGGAGTGCGAGAAACGACGCGGGGTCGCCGTGGACCCGGACCGGGTCATCGTCACGAGCGGAACCTCGCCCGCAATCTTGTTGTGCTTGAACCTCTTGGTCGACCCCGGCGACGAGGTGATCCTCGCGACACCGCACTACCCCTGTTACCCAAACATGATCGCAGTCTGTGGTGGCAACCCGGTGCTCGTGCCGACCGGACCCGAAGACGGCTTCGTGATGGACGTCGCCAAGGTCCGCGCCGCGATCACGCCGAGAACCCGCGCGATCTTTCTCGCGTCACCTGCCAACCCAACGGGCGCGGTTCAACCCAAGGAAGTCGTGGAGGGGCTCAGCGAACTTGGCATCCCAATCCTCTCGGACGAAATCTACGACGGCCTCACCTATGACGGAGCACGCGTCACCTCACCCATGGGGTTCACCGATGATTGCTACCTGCTCGATGGTTTTTCGAAGCGCTACGCCATGACCGGGTTTCGCCTCGGTTACCTGATCGCCCCAGAGGCTGCCATGCGCCCACTGCAAAGCCTGATGCAGAGCTTCTTCATCTCGACCTCCCAGTTCGTTCAGCAGGCCGGCGTCGCGGCGTTGGCCCACGGCGCAGACCACGTCGAGCACATGCGGCAACAGTACGGCGTGCGCAGGCGCATCCTGATCGACGGCCTCCGAGACATGGGGCTTTCGATCCCCATCGATCCACCGGGTGCGTTCTACGTACTGGTCGATATGCGCCACTTCGAGCGCGACTCCCTCACCCTCGCGTTCGACATTCTCGACAAGGCCCACGTGGCCACAGGCCCCGGGCGCGACTTCGGAGAAGCCGCCGAAGGCTTCGTGCGGTTTAGCTTCGCGACGTCGCGTGAAGAGATCGAAGAAGGCTTGCGTCGATTGGCGCGCGCCCTCCCCGACCTCTGACGATCAGTCGACGTCATCAAGCAACGCGAGTAGCGCCGCTTCATCAATGATCGTGACGCCAAGCGACTGCGCCTTGTCGTGCTTGCTGCCGGGGTCGTCACCCGCAACGATGTAGTCGGTCTTCTTGGACACCGATCCCGATACCTTGCCGCCGGCTGCTTTGACGCGCTTCGTGGCCTCGGTGCGCTTCAACGTGGGCAACGTCCCGGTCAGCACGAATGTCTTGCCCGCAACTTCGGCGACCTCGCGAACGTCGGCCGCCCGAACGCTGAGGCTCACCCCCACATCGGCCAGTCCGACGAACACCCTTCGGACCGCGGGCGAATCCAGCTCGTGGAAGATGCTGTCCGCGCTCTTGCGCGCGAGGCCCTCGACCGCACCGCGCTCCGAAGACTTCGCCGGCGCCACCATTTCCACCGCCTCATCATCCTCCGCTACGTATCGCGCGGCGAACTCCAGCAGCCCATCTGCTGTCTTGAAATAGGCAGCGAGATCCTCGGCCATCGTCTCGCCCACATGACGAATCGCAAGCCCATTCAGGACGCGACCGAGGCCACGGCCCTTGGCTTCCTCGAGGCCAGCCTTGACCCGCTCGGCGCTCTTCTCGCCCATCCGGTCGAGGCCCGCGAGTGCCTCCACGTCGAGACGAAATAGATCGTCCGGTGCCCGCACCCCGAGCTTGTCGACCACTTGATCGACGAGCACCTCACCCATCCCATCGATGTCCATCGCGCGCCGGCTCGCGAAGTGACGGAGCCGCTCTCGCACCTGGTCCGGGCAGGCGGGATTGGGGCAGTACACGAAAATCTCTTCGCTCACGGCGTCGGTACCGCAGGTCGGGCAGGCATCGGGAGGCACGAACCGCTTTGCGCCCCGCTTTCGCTTGCTCTTGTCGACCTCGACGACCTGGGGAATGATCTCGCCGGCCTTCTCGACCCACACGGTGTCCCGGACGCGGACGTCCTTCCGCTCGAGCTCGACGAAATTGTGCAGCGACGCACGGCTCACGGTCGTTCCCGAGACGAACACCGGCTCCAGAATCGCCACAGGGGTCAACTTGCCCGACTTCCCCACCGACACTTCGATGTCGAGAAGCTTGGTCGGCTTGCGCTCCGGGGGGAACTTGTACGCGATGCCCCAATGGGGGTGATGTCCTGTCGCACCGAGCCGCGCATACACCTTGAGTTCGTCGAGCTTGATCACCATCCCATCGATGTCGTAATCGAGCGTGTCGCGCCGGGCCTGGTAGTCCTCGCAGTACTGAAGCGCCGCCTCTTCGGAAACGGTTTGAAAGACTTCGCTCAAGTACACGTCGGCGCCCCGGTCCGCCAACCACTGTAGCGTCTCTCTCTGCGTGGTCGGAAGCTTCACACCGTCAGCCCACGCAACTTGATAGAAGAACGATCGAATCCCGGCCTCTTCGAGGCCGGTAGGGTCCTTGCGCTTCATCATGCCGGCACAACCATTGCGCGGATTGATCAACGGCTTGTCGAGCGTCGCATTGAAACGCGCAAACTCGCTGAGCGGCCAATAGAGTTCTCCGCGGATTTCGAGCTCGCCCTTGCCAGACTTGCTGAGCTTCGTCGGCACGGTGCCCAGCCGCGCTACCTGTTTGGTGATCACGTCCCCCTTGCGGCCATCGCCTCGGGTCACCGCGCGCCGCAACACACCGTCGGCGTAGAGGAGCGACACCGAGATCCCATCCACCTTCGGCTCGACGATGGTCGGGAGCTCCTCGACCTCGATCTCCTTGCGGCGACGGCGAAACCAGGCGGACAGTTGATCGGCGATCGGCATCGGCTCACCCGCGCTGTCGCGACGATTCGGTGAGAGCTTCTCGAGCGACAGCATCGGCACCCGATGCTCCACCGTCTCAAACCCGACGGTGTGGTCCTGCCCCGGCTGCGCGTCGATCCGCTCCGACGCATCGATCCCCAACGAATCTGCAAGCTCCCGATACCGCTCGACCAACTCATCGAACCCACCATCGGTGATCTCGGGAACCCCTGCCCGATAGGCCGCCTCATGATGCCGAATCTGCCCGGCGAGCTGCTCTAGCTCCACCACCGCCCGCGCCCGCTCACCCATCCCCAAACCTTGCCAGAATTAACCCTAGGCGCTCGTGTGGGGGTGGCGGGGTGGGGATGAAGGGTCCACCCGCTGACGTACAGTTACGTGCGCCACCTTGGAGAAGGCCAATTGTCAGCTTTTTCAGCGATGTTGTGACAACGGGGGGCGGCTAGGGCAGCTTGTTTAGTGGGGAATGGACGACGAAGGGCAACGTCCCGGGGGCCGCGGGGAACGATCGGAGGCTCGGTACGAGCGCGAGCGCGACGAGCAAACACGTCTTCGCTCACTCGGTGCGTTGTCGCACATGTTGCCGCTGCTCGCGTTCATCTACGCGGCGGGCGCTGTCCTTTTTCTACTCTGGCCGCCGTTCATCCCGAACGCGCCCCACGTGTTCATCTGCGCAATGTCCTCGGCGCTGGTGCTCTTGGTGTGGGCAGGCATGCGCGCCGACGACCCTCGATTCGACACGCCGATCTCGGTAGCGACCATCTCCATCGCAGCCGGCCTGGGCCTGACGATGTACGCGGTAAGCGGCGCGATCAGCAATACGACGACCCTCGCGATCTCGATCGTGGCCGCCGGCGCCCTGCTCTATCGGTTCTCGATGTACGCGGTCATGGTTGTCGTGGTCTTCATCGGCTGGTTTCAACTCGCGCACGGGGTCGCCCCCGGCCTCTACAGCCTGGGACTGTTCCACCTTTGGGCAGCCACACTGGTTGGCGCACTCGTTCTTTGGTCGCGCCGGGAGCTCATGTTCCGGCTGCACGAAGAGGCCCAAGAAGCCGACGACATGCGTTGCCTTGCAACCGAACAGGCCCAGACCTTGGTGCGCGCGCGCGACGCCGCCATGGCGTCAGCGCAGGCCAAGGGGCAGTTCCTCGCGAACGTCAGTCACGAGGTGCGCACCCCACTCAACGGAATCCTCGGTCTACTACAATTGATAGACGCCTCCACGCTGCCGAATCCGCAAGACGACTACCTGCGCGAAGTCCACAAGTCGGGCCGATCCCTACTGGCCATCGTCAACGATTTGCTCGATCTGTCGAAGATCGAAGCCGGCGAAATGCGGCTCGAATCCGTCTCATTCGACATCATCTCGATGACGGAAGAGATCGCGGTCAACTACGCCTCGGCAGCCCAGGCCAAGGGCATCGAACTCATCACACAGGTCGGTCCGGACGTGCCCGCCGAAGTGTGTGGCGACCCGCTCCGGCTCCGGCAGGTGATCTCCAACTTGCTCAACAACGCGCTGAAGTTCACAACCGAAGGCGAGGTCATCGTCGGCGTCCGGGTGCGCAACCGCGGCCCGTGGCACGTCGATCTCGAGATCCAGGTGTCCGACACGGGTGTGGGGGTGGCGGACGAGCGGGCAGAGAGCATCTTTCGGCCTTTCTCCCAAGCCGACGCCTCCACGACCCGCAGGTTCGGCGGCACGGGCCTTGGTCTTCCCATCTGTCGGCAGTTGGTCGAGCTGATGGGCGGCGACCTCCAGCTCAAGAGCAGCGTCGGCGAAGGCAGCACCTTCTACTTCGAGGCGCGCTTCGAGCTCGAGGAAAGGCTCAGCGAAGAGCTCAAAGCCGTCACCGAAGCGCTCTCGGGCATGAAGGTGCTGGTCCTCGAGAGCAACAACCGCGCGCGCGAGACCTTGTGCGCCCAACTGCAAGCGTGGAAGATGGACGCTGGGGCCACGACGACATTCGACGGAGCGATCCGAACGTTCCGCACGTCTCCGCGCCCGAGCGTGGCGATGATCGACCTACGCAGCCTCGGTAAGGACTGGCGGAGCCGCGCGCTCGAGCTCAATGCCGCCGCTACGAGATGCGGCGCTTCTGTCGTCGCCATCTGCTCTCACCGCCACGAAGTGAGCGAGTTGGCGGAAGCGGGCATCCACGCGCATGTGGAGAAGCCCATTCGACGAGCCAAGATCATCGCGGCGCTCCTCGAGACTCTCAACCGAGCGAGCTCTTCGCGGCCCGTTCGAGGCGCTGTCGACCGCCCCTCTCTGCCAGCCCCTCCGCCCCGGGAGCTCCGGTCCAACGGGATGAAGGTCCTCGTTGCCGAGGACAATGCGATCAATCTAAAGGTCGTGCACGCGCATCTGCGCGCGCTCGGGTACGACGTCGATGCGGTCAACGACGGCTTCGCCGCTCTCGACGCCCTCGAGGAAGGCCACCGCTATGCAGCGGTCATCATGGATGGACAGATGCCCAACATGGACGGATACGAGACGACACGCGCTCAGCGCGCACGGGAGTCCAAGTCCGGTCAACGACGCGTTCCGATCATCGCACTGACCGCGCACGCGATGATCGGCGACCGGAGGACGGCGTTCGCAGCCGGAATGGACGACTACCTGTCGAAACCGTTCACCCAACGAGAGCTACAAAAGGCGCTGCTCCGCTGGGCGGCTCGGCCAGCCGCAAGCACCTCGGAGTTCCCACCCGACGCGCTCGACACGACGATCACTTCTCAGCTCCTCGAGCTCGAGGAGGAGGAGCCCGGCTTCATCTGCGAAGTCATCGCAAGCTTCTTCAAGACGGCCGAGGAGAGCATCGCCCGCATGAAAGGGGCGATTGCAGGAGACGACCTTCAAACGGTGCACGCCGCAGCGCACATGGTCCGCGGCAGCGGCCAACAACTGGGCGCTCGGCGTTTCGGCGCCACCTGCGTCAAGTTGGAAGGCATCTCCGACGCCGGGGCGGCGGCCCCCCTCGTCGACGATCTAGAGCGCGACCTCGAGGGTGCGCGCGAAGCGTTGACCGGCCTCGCCGATCGGGCACTCGACGCCGCGTCCTAGCGGAGATCAGTTGCCGTGGACGCCGGCAAGTCGTGAGGCGTCGACGATCCAACTATCGCGAATCGTTTGCCCCGGCACACCCTCTGCGTGCTCCACCAGCCATTCGACGTCCGATAGGTCGAAGCGAGCGATCTGATGGAAGTGGTAGATGCCCAACCGGTTGAGTGTGCGTTCGAGGCTCGGGTCGACCCCCTCGAGGCGTTGAAGGTCGTCGCGCGGCCCGAACGGCTGGACCATGACCCACGCGGGCGGCCGCGACTCACCGCTGGTCTTCGCCCCGAGCTCGACCTCCCGGACGCGCCCCTTGAGCAGCTCGATGTCATCGAGCATCCGTTCATGAATCCCGTGCAGGACCTCGAGCTCCGTCCGCAGCCGCTCGCCTCGGGTCTCGGCCTGGCGCAGGGCCGTCTGCGATTCGTCGCGCTCCTCCACCGCGATCCGAAGCTCTCGGCGCAAATCTTCAGCGGACTCGCGCGAAGTCGGCCGTTCCTCCAGATCGATCGCCGACAGCCGCTCGGTCGCGTCTTTCATGGTGCGGTTGCGAGCGTCCAACGTCGCGGTTAGCTGCCGCTTCGCGCGCTGCAGCGTCTCGAGTTTCTCGCCCGATGCGCTGAGCTCCTTGTGGAGTCCTTGGATGCGTTGGTTCTGCGTGAGGATGTCGGACCGCGCCTCTTCGAGCTCGTACTCGAGCGTCTTCGCCCGCACGGGCGCGACCAGCCGTCCCCAAAAAAGCTGCCCCAACCACAACATCACGCCGCCAAACGCGGCCGCGATCAGCAAGGCGCCGATCATCTCCAGCACGAGATACGTCACGTCTCACCTCCCCAAAGGCCTTGTTGACCTGCGACCAACATGCTCACGCGCACGACGCGTACCCCCCGAACCATGCTCACGATTCGCTCTGCACGCTGAGCCTCCGACGTGGACGGCACCTCACCTCGAAGTTCGACGTCCCGCCCGTCCACCACAGGGACAACTCCGGCAAACCCGGTTCGCTCGAGGACGGCCGTCACACGGGTGGCAACGTCCCACTCGATCTGATGACGAGCGGAGCTGAGACAGGAGACCCAGGCGACATAGCCAAGGAAGCTTGCCGAAACCATTCCAAAGACTGCCTTCTTCCACATCCAGCGGTGTTCCTACGAGCGGCATTGAACCCGATTCATGGGAAAAAATCCACGTTCTGACGCGGAGTGGGCAGGCGGCAAGCGAGACAGCGCACAAATCCCGGGGGTACATCGCCCGATCGGGTGTTCTATGGGCGGTTCACGGGCCGAACCTGTGCTGCTCGACGATCTGAAACAGATGCTCGCGGCGATCGTCCGCCCATGTGTAGAGCGCAATCGATGGCGCGGTGAACGTGGCGTCGCTCAGATCGATCGTGTGCGCCCATCGAAGCGCTTGTCGGCGCTCGGCGGCGTTGGCCCGGCGCTGGATGCGCGCCAGCGTCATGTGCGGAAGCGGTGGGCGGGTATCCTCCGGGGCCCCGGCCTCGCTCAGCAGGGGGGCCCTCGCTTCGGCGATCATCTCGACGAGCGGCTCCCGGCCAGCGTCGACGATGGCGCAGAGGGCGGAGGGCTTCCCGGGGCGGCCGAGGGGCTCGACCCCACCAAACGACCCAGCGACCCGGCGGAACGCGGCAAAGTCGCCTATCCGGTTCCAGGCACTTCGAGCATCCGATTCCTCCACCGAACCCAGAAAGCCCAGTGTGACGTGCAGGTCCGAGGTAGCGAAAACACGCACGCGCGGGGGCGGGGCCGGGTGTGGCTTCAGCCCATCGACTTGCATTGGGAACGCGATGAACCAATTAGGGGCCACCCCGCGAGTCTAGGCCCAAGCCAGACCGACTGCGAGACCCATGCCCATCACCGAAGCGTTCAGCGAGTCCCTACAGACTTATCCAATCTACACGTACACCGTCCTCGGAGTCGTTGTCCTTGGGATCGTCAGCTTCGTCCTGCTCTCGTTCATCTCCGCGCCCTACGGCCGCCATCTGCGCCCTGGTTGGGGCCCGACACTGAACGCCACCGCGTTGTGGGTCGTCATGGAGGCGCCCTCGCCCGTCTCGTTCGCCATCGTCTTCTTGATGTCGGACAACGCGTTCAAACCCGTGCCGCTGTTCCTGGCGGGGATGTACATGTTTCACTACGTGTACCGAGCGTTCATCTACCCCTTCCGGATGCGCGGCGGGCACAAACAAAAGCCAGTCGTCACCGGCGCGCTCGCCTTTGCTTTCAACACCGCCAACGGCTCGACCAACGCGTTCGCCATCACCACGCTGGCGCCGCACCTGATGAGCACGGATTGGTTCACCGACCCTCGATTCCTGATCGGCTTTCTCCTCTTCGGAGCCGGTTACGCGATCAACCAGCAGTCAGATGCAATCCTTCTCAAACTCCGAAAGCCCGGTGAGAGCGGGTACAAAATCCCCAAAGGCGGCTTCTACCGCTGGCTCTCCAGCCCCAATTACTTCGGGGAGATAATCGAGTGGATCGGGTTCGCCCTCGCGGCGTGGACGGTGCCCGCCTGGGTATTCGCCTGGTTCACAGCCACAAACCTCGTTCCGCGCGCGTTTTCCAACCACCGCTGGTACAAAGAGCACTTCAGCGAGTACCCGAAAAACCGGCGCGCCATCATCCCGTTCGTCCTCTAGTCCGTAGACTTGCATCGGCGCCCCGATTGACGCGACAATGTGCAGCCAGGGGCGCACGTCGTCGGGGAGGGATGCACGTTGGGCAACAAGGACTCGAGTTCACGTAAGGAACCGTCCGACCTTTTTCAGGTCGAGGACGCCACACCATCGATTGCGCCGGTCGACAGGATCGTGCTGCCGCCTGAAGAAGCACTCAAGCGACGTATTCGACGGTTCATCGCCGCCGGCATCGCAGCGCTGATCTTCTTCTTCGTCGTGCAGCTGATCCTCGGCTGGATCCATGCGGCGCGTTTGGCGTCTGCGCTCGACGAAGTCATCAACGACGGCAGCCCGGACACCATCGACAACGCCTTGAGCCTCCTGCGAGACGACCCGAGCGATTCGGTCCGGATGCGGTTGCTGGCTACGGCGGCGCTCGGTGGAGACCATGAAAAGCTACTAGAGACCGAATCTCTGCTTTCAGAAGCGCCGCAAGAGAACGACCCCGACCAACGCATCGCGACGGTCTACGCCTTCCTCGCCGAAGGAGACGCGCGCGCCGCCCACGCCGAAGCAGAGAGGCCCGCGAAGTACGGCGACCAATCCGATGCCTTCCTCCACGGTCGAGCGCTGATCGCCATGGCACGTGGCCAGTGGGCACAGGCGCTCCCCGATGCACGCCAGGCAGTCGAGTCGCGCCCGGGTGCACCCGAGCCAGCCGCGTTGCTCGCCCGTGTGACCGCCCAGGCGGAAGGCCCAGAAGCGGCACTCGTCGTGCTGGAGTCGGTCGACACACAGACCGCCGCAACAAAGATCGCGAGAGCGCGAATCGTCGGTTTCGATGTTGGCAATGCGGATGAAGCGCTCGCCCTCGCCGCGGAGGTGCGCGAAGACGACAACGCCTCGGTCGTGCACAAGGCGTGGGCCGACTTGATCACGGGCGTGCTCGCATACCGCCGAGGCGCTGTCGGCGAGGCATACAAGCATGCACGGTCTGCGGCGGCGCCGGAGCTCCGTGTCGACGAACCCCTGCTCATCGGGACCGCACAGCTCATGCTCGCACTCGGGCGAACCGGTGAAGCGCGAGAGTTGCTGAAGCGGTTGTCGGGCGGCCCGTCCGCCGACTTGTTTACCCGCGCGCATGTGATCGCTTGGTGGTACGCGCAGACGGGCGACATGCGTGCCGGGCTCGCGACCCTGAGCGGCGCTGGTTTCGGACCAGAAAAACCGGCAGAACCAGCGTTTCGCGCGTTGGTTATGGCCGAGTTGTTAGGGGGCTCTGGGCGGGCCGGCGAGCGTGACCGGGCGATCTCGCTGTACCAGAAGGCGGCGGGTGACCCCGATTGGGGCGTCGCTGCTTCGAAAGCGCTGGCCGATGCTCTGCTCGAAGCGGGCCGCACCGACGAAGCGATCGCGGTGCTTCAGTCGGGCCTCGACGCGACGCCCAATCACTTGACGCTCGTGGATACGGCAGCGCAGGCCTACATCGATGCTGGCCGCCTCTCAGACGCCGAGCGGGTGACCTCCGGCGCGCTGGCCGCGTTCCAGAACGAAGGCTGGGCACACGGCAGTCATGCTCGTGTGTTGTTGGCTAAGCGCGAACCGGCGAGAGCTGTCGCCGAACTCGACCGCGCCGTCGAGCTCAGCCCGGGAGACGCTAGTTTGTTTGCGCTCCGGGGTGACGCGGCGCGGGGAGTCAGCTCCAACGCAGAGGCGAAGGCCAGCTACGAGAAGGCACTCCAGCTCGACCCAGGTCAGCCACGTGCACTCTCCGGATTCGTGGCTCTCTCGATCGACACTGGAGACTTTGCTCGCGCCACCGAGATCATCGACCAGATGGACAAGGCGAAGGTGCGGGACCTGCGGGCAGACGAACAACGCGTTCGCTTCCTGATGCGCACGGGCGCAGGGCAAAGCGGTCTCGCCTCCATGCGTGGCGCGGTGGGACGACACAAGGGCAACCCCGGGCTGCGACTCGCGGGCGCACGGGTGTACCTCCAAGCCGAGGACTACACGCGGGCGGGCAGCTACTTTCAGCAGGCCAAGCGCAACGGAGCGAACGCCCGGCTTTGCGAAACGGGCCTCGCCCTTGCGCAGATGTACGGCCGGCGAAAGCTCGGCGCCGAGAACTCGCTCGAGCGCGCGGCCGAAGCGGTGGACGCCGAAGGCAACCCATTGAAGGTCGGGCCGCAAGTTCGGGTGTGGGAGCTGATGGTCAAAGCACGCCTCGCGCTTGCTGACGAGAAACGAGGCCTGGCCGTGCGCTACGGGAATGAAGCGGTCGGGCTCATGCCCAACGATGTCGATGTGCACCTGTTGTTTGCCGATATCGAAGAAGACCGCGAGCGGTCGCCCGAACAACCCCTACGAGAGGCGGCCAACGCGCCCATCCCGATGCCGATCGCGGCGGGCCGTCTCGCCACCCTCCTCGGTCCGACCGAGGAAGGCTGCAAGATGGCTGCGCACTACCTGAAGGCAAACCGCACCGGCAAGCTCGCGAGTCGCGTTCGCGACGTGAGCCGACAGTGCAAGTGACCGCGCGGCGCTATTCTGACTCTTCGAGCAGGCCCGAGACCCGCTCAACCGCGTCGATGTACTCGCCCACCATCTCTTCGATGACCTGCCGAGCGGGCTTGCGCGTGTTCATCTGACCCACAACCTGCCCCACGGGCGTACCGAGCAGGGCATCCGACCCCTCCGCGCCAGTCTGCGCAAAGCGCGTGATGCGCTGTGTCGCTTCGGCGGTCGCCATGAACTGAAGCGGCATCGGCAGGTAGCCCGGACAGTCCGGATCGTCGTCCCAGGCGCGCGTGTACGCGGTCTTGAGCTGACGGGCTGGCTTGCCGCTGATGCAGCGCGAGCGGATCGTTTCGGTCGAATCCGCTTCGAGAAGCTTGTCCACGAGCGACGGAATCGAGTCGGACTCCTCGGTAGCGAGCCAGATCGAACCCGTCCAGACGCCCGCAGCGCCCATGGCCATGGCCGCGGCCATCTGACGGCCGGAACCGATTCCGCCGGCGCCGAGCACGGGTATCGGCGCCACTGCGTCAACGACCTGCGGCAGTAACACCATCGAGCCGATCTCTCCGGTGTGACCCCCCGCTTCGTAGCCCGAGGCGATGACGATATCGACGCCCGCGGTCTTCTGCTTGATCGCCTGGCGGACGGTGCCGCAAAGCGCCGCAACCATGACGCCTTTGTCGTGCGCCTGGCTGATGATGTCCTCGGGGGGTGGTCCGAGGGCGTTTGCGATGAGCGCGATGGGGTGTTTCATCGCCACGTCGAAGTGCGCACGACCGCCAGATGCGGACCAACCAAGCAGGCCTTCGATCTCTTGGACATCGTCTGGGAGCGGGGGCACGCCGTTGCGATCGAGCAAGTCGTTGATCCACTTGCGATGCGCAGGGGTGATCATCTCGTCGAGCGCCTCCTTGGTGATGTCGCCCTGATCCTTGCCGATGTACTTGGCAGGGATGACCGTGTCGACGCCGTACGGCTTGCCGTCGACGTGCTCATCGATCCACTTCAGCTCGAGCTCGAGCTGCTCCGGGCTGTACGCCACCGCGCCGAGCACACCGAGCCCACCAGCCCGGCTCACCGCAGCCACAACATCGCGGCAATGACTAAACGCGAAGATGGGAAACTCGATCCCCAACCGCTCACAAATCTCAGTCTTCATGCAAACACCCGAAAATTAACCCTGCGAAAAAGGGGACAGTCCCCTTTTTCGAGGGCTGAGAAGGAGGAGTAGAACGTGTTCTAGTTTGCTTGAAGGGAGGGGCGGGTGTCAACCGGTTATTCGAGGGATTCGTCGACCAGGTCGTCCCAGGTTTCGGCGCCGTCGATCATGGCGGTGAACCAGTCGAGGACGGTTGTCTCCCCGATCGCTGTTTCGAGGCTTCCGATCTCGAGGCCCGGCATCCCGCCATCGGAGTTCTCGCGAAGGAGGGTCGTGTGGGCCGTTCCTGCCGGGATGAATCGCTTGTAGCGGTCCTCGAACATCGTGGTCGTTCGGCCGGTCTCCGCGAGGAGGGACACGGTGAAGCTCGCGGGATCGATCATTAGGAAGAACGTGGAGATGACCTGGTCCTCACTGAAGCTCAGTGCGCTCATCGTGAAGTTGTCGTCCGCGGCGAGCTGCCAGTCGATGAAGCGCGTGATGTGGCCGTTGCTCGTGCAGTCCGTGCAGGAGGCGGGGATCAGCGAACTCGCGTTCCAGCCCGCCAACAGCGACTCGTTGATGAAATCGGGATCGCCTTCCTTCGCCACACCCACTCCCGAGTCGTTGAACACGAGGATCTCGGTGTCCGGGTAGTAGTAGCGGGCCAGTGGCAACGCACTGATCGTTCCGAATCCTCCACCACTGACGCCGGTCAGCAGGATTCTGCTTGGGTTGGGGAACTCGGCAACTGCGACGTCGAGCGCGGCGGTGAGGTTTTGAAGGCCACGCTGATAGCCCATGCTCTCGCCGGCTTCGCCATCTTCAACGACGCTGTTTGGCAGCATCCGGTCCACGTCGCCCGCGAAGAGCGCGCCGTCGCAGTACGGCAAGTACACGACGTCCCAATCTTTGACGGGGTTGGTTTCGAGCTCCGGGTTGAGAATCCCTCCGCTCACATCCCCCAGGAAGTTCGTCTCCTCGAAGGCCGCACAGAAGTCGGCCCAGCACGCCCCGCCGCCCTGCAAGAAGATCACGAGCTCATCGGAGCTCCCCTCACGCGTGTCGACGGTGTATTCGGTGCCCCGTAAGCACAGCGGGCCTCGCGGCTCGGCCGTGGGATCAGCAGGAACGGCGAACTGGTAGGTGTTGATACCGTTCTCCTCGTCGAATGTGGGGTCGCCCTCGGGAGCAAACTCGCCGACGTACTTCGTAAGCCCCTGGTCGTAGAGCTCGTCGAAGCCACTCGAGCCTCCGGCAGCGCCCGAGCCTCCGCTGCCCGCAGTCCCGCTGCCGCCATCGCTCCCACAACCACCGAGCGCGACGACCGCACCCAGAGTCATAGACAAGACACTCGCTCTCATAGAATCCTCCATCGCGCTCACGCCGTCGCGCGGCGGGTATTGGTAACCTGATGCGTTCGCGTGGTCAACGGTGCTAACCTGAGCCGCGTATGCGTGGGCTTCGCTGGTTTGGTGTCATCTTCGTCCTCGGTTTGATCGCCCCCATCGCGAGGGCGGAAGACGGGAACCCCTCCGACGACGAGCCCGTCGTGCGCGAAGCCATCATCGAAGCCACGAGTGTCGGCGAAGCGATCGCCGAGACCGCGGCCCCCGGATGGACCTACCCGAAGGCCTACGCGTCACGCCCCCTGACCATGAACAAGTACATGATCCGCGGCACGTTCAGCGTCGACACCAAGCGTGCGATTCTCGACCGAACCACGGGCGCGCAGTCGAGCACGCCGCTGGTTTCGATCGATCTCGGCGCCGCGTTCTCCATCTTCGACAACTTGGAGGTAGGCGTCAGCAACTACCGCCTTGGATCGACCCCCGGTAACGCCGCGCAAGGCATCTTCCCGATCGTCGTGTCGCCGATAGGAAGCTTCGGCGACATGCCCCTCTACGTCCGGTACAGCTTCCTGCGAAAGGACTACGTCGAGATGGCGAGCGACTTCGTCCTGCTCATTCCATCCTGGACCAACCTCTCGGCCACCTTCGGGCTCCCGGTGCGTATTCGCGCACGTCGCCCTCTGACCATCGACACCGGGACGGAATTCGTCATCTTGGCGAACGGCGCCGGCCTCAGTATCGAGCTGCCCGTGAAGGCGACCTTCAACATCACCTCAGCGGGTTTCATCTTCGGGGATAGCGGCTTTTCGTTTCAGAACCTGGCGCGAAACATTACCGGCGGCAGCTACCTCGACACGAGCCTCGCGTTCCCGGTCGCCCGAAACCAAGTCTTCGTGCCGCTCGGTATTGGCGGCGGCTACACCCACGTCGTCAAGGACATGGTCATGATCGACGTGTTCGCACGATTCGGATGGAACCCCTTCGTCTATCTGAATCCGCCGACCGGGGTAAACGTCATCCCGGCGGCCGAAAGCTGGGTGCTCTCCGTGGGAGTCCTCATTCACACCAGCCCCGTCCTTCACAAAGACGAGGAATAGACGGCTCGCGGTGCACCGGGGTCACGCGTCGACGCCGGGCGTCGGCAGTACGCCATCGACCTCGAACGCCTCACGGTCAAAGCGCGTCCTCGACCGCATGACCGCCGGCCCCGGCTCGAGCTCCACCCTGTCGCGCGCCGCGGTGCAGATCCATTGCTCGGCATTGATCGGCTTCTTCGTGCTGAACACTGGCTCGAACAACCCGAAGTTTGCCCCACCCTCAGGGTCGCGCGCGGACGTGAACCGAAACGCCGCGACCCCGGCCTCCCGCATCGCTGCGCCAAGCGGCTGTGAGTCGCGGTAGCTGCTAGGCGACGACACGCGCGTGACGTGTGCATCGAACGGCGCCCGCGTCAGGTCCGCACCCTTCTTCGTCGACACCCGAACCTGAAAAACCGTCAGCGGCCGCGTCAATGGTTCGATGTCCGCCTCGGTGCCTTCGAGGAACAGCAGCACGTAGTACGCTTTCTCTGCGAAGACGGTGGCCTGCGCCTCGGCGCAGTAAAAGATCCCACGCTCCCGGCGCGTCCCGAAGCGCGAGCCGTAGCGAAGCGGCGGGTGCCGAAAGGGTGTCGCGAGAAGATAGTGAAGCCCAACGAAGCGGCGGCCTGCCGGCCACGGGGGCTTCGCCGTATCGATCAGGGCCTCGAGCACTTGTTGCTCGTCATCGGAGTCGACCAGCTTTCGCGTCGACGTCACATGTTGCGACTCGACCGCGCGCCACGCCGGACCCGACACCCGCTGCGGCTCAAATCGTTCCGCGCATCGCGTCCAGATACTCGACGACATCGACCAACCCCTCGATCTTCTTCATGCGCCGGAGCGGGACTCCCCCCACGTGGCGGTTCTCTGCGCGGAGCCACGCCTTGGCGTGATCGGCGTTGCCGCCGACCAGTGCGTCGAGGCTTCGGAACACGCGCAGAAACAACAGCGCGAGCTCCCCCTCTTTGCTGCCGAGTGGAATCGGCCCCCGCTTGCGATGGCGAACCCGCGACAACGTTGACTCGCTGGTGCCGATGATCCCCGCGAGCTCGGTCGATGTCAGCCCGAGCACCTCCGCCGCGCGAAGGAGCGCCTTGCTCACCACGGTGGCCTCGTCAGGCGCGGTCGAAGCTGCAACAGACATCCCGGCTCCTTTCGAGAGCAAGAATAGCTACGAATCCTTGCTATTGCAACAAGGGAGGTGGATTCGGCAGCGAGAGTTGGCGTGATTGCAGGCAATTACCGGCCGAAACCGCCCCTCCCCTGCGTCGTCCGCTCTTGGGCACCAACGAGGCCGTCACCACATCGAGCGGCTGCGCGGCCCAGGCGAGAAGCGTCTCGTTGGTCTCGGCCGCAAACACAAAGGCGTCCTCTTCGTGAAGAACCGCCAGCCAAGCCACCTCACGCGGGTCGTCGTTCACCTGGTCACGCAGAATGCTCGCGTTCAAGACGTGGTTGAAGCGGACCCGCCAGGTCGCCACGACATTCGCACCGTCGTCGTAGATCGCGAGCTCGTCGCCGAGCCAGCTCAGCGCAGTCAGCCAGGCCGCGTGGTCGGACATGCCACGACGTCGAAGAAAGGCGTACACGTACCAAGCACCAAACCGGTTCTCTACCTCGACCGCGTGCTCCTCGAGCGGAGACGGATGAGCCACTTCGGGGAAATCGAA
>CAXMRN010000134.1:0-5749 GCA_964195565.1 uncultured Polyangiaceae bacterium
CGCCTGGGTGCCGCGCTACGACTCGAACCTCAACCCTTCAGCGTCTCCCGAGAACCAGGGGAACGATCTAATCGAGATCAACCCCGCCGACATGAGCAAGACAGGTGCCCGGATCGACCTCTCGTCTCTCAACACGACTGCGACGGTGATGACGCCAGGCGGACCTGCCGACGTCGAGGTCTTTGCGCGCCCGAGCCGCGGCGTGCTCATCGGGTCGACGCTCGTGGTGGGGCTCGACCGGATCAGTGCGAGCTTCGATGCTGCCGGGTCAGGCATGGTCGCGGTCGTCGACCTGGAGGATGAATCGGTCACGAGCCTGGAGTTGCCGGGCTTCAAGAGCTGCAGCAACGCTGCGCCAGTGCCCGGAGCGCCTACCAAGATCGTCGTGGCGTGCGTTGGCTTTGCACAGCCCTTTGGCGACGAACCACAGATTAGAGCATCGTCCGGAATCGCGATCCTCGAGGTCGGCGCGAGCGGCGTCATGATTGAACAGGTGTGGCGAGTGGCTGACCACCCCGATGAGGCGATTGCGGTCAACTCGGCCGTGGCGATCGACGAAGAGCGCGTGGTCGCGGTTGCGACCGGCAACTTCGCGACAACCGTGGACGAGCTCTACCTGCTGGATCTGGGCACCGAGTCGCAGGAACTCGTTCACGCGTCGGCCGGATCCTTCGTCATCGGGGTCTCGGCCTACGACCGGGATAGCGAGATGCTCTACGTGCCAGACGCCGCGGCGAACGCAGTGGTGGAGTTCGCCGACGACGACGAGGGTTTTGTCGAGGTGGGGTCGACCCAGATCGCAGCCGGCGTCGGTCTGCCACCGACGAAGGTCTACCTACTAGACTGACGCTCAACCGAAGCCACGGTGAAGCCCCGTCCTACGGGGTGTCAGCGGCGGCGGCAGCGTCAGCGCCAGCGTCAGCGCCAGTGTCAGTGCCAGTGTCAGTGTCAGTGTCAGTGTCAGTGTCAGTGTCAGTGTCAGTGTCAGTGTCAGCGCCGGCGGCAGTGTCGCTGCTGCCCTCGTCCCCGTTCTCCTTCTTCTTCCGTTTCCGTTTCTTGTACTTGTCCTCGACCTGCTTGGCGCTCTTGCTGGCTACCGAGACGGCACCGGCGATGTACAAGACTAGGGCGGACACGTTGGACTTCGATCGCGTGTAGCCTACCACCTCCGCGTTGCGGTCGACCGAGAAGGAGAGGGCGTCCCCCCGTCCGAAATATCCCGTCGCCCCGAGGGTGAGGCGGTAGCCTTTCGTGTCGAGGCCTATCGAAAAGGAGGCACCGAACATGTTGACTTGGTCGGGCGTGTATTCGTCCGTCGTCTCAGGGACGTCGGGTGCCGAGGAGATGTTGGTGAACAGGCCGCCCGCCACGACTGCCTTGCCGAACATGTGTTCGGCGCCAATTGCGACGTTCGGTGTCCAGCGCCGCGCGGTCGAGTTGGCAAAGTAGATGCCGAGCGACCCGGGGACGTCTTCAAGCTGGGCGGGGCGGTCGAAGATGTTTCGGTCCTTGATCGGACCGGTCACCGAGGCGTCGACGGACAGAATCGACACCGCGTTGATCTTCCATTCTACGCCGGTCCGCAGCTCGAGCGGGATTGGTATGTTCGTCGAGAGATCGCCCTGGTCGTACAAAAAGTACGTAGACTCCCTCCCAGCCACTGCCGTTGTGTTTCGGCGAAAGACGCTCCCGCTTTGGCTCACGGGGATTGCGGGCGGTTGAAACATGAACCCCAACTGCCAGCGAGGATTGATACGATAGAGCGCGCCCAGCCTGAAGAGGATGTGATAACCGCTGGACGAGATCCCGGTGCTCGAAGTGACGAAATCACCGCCAACCCGCTGCCCGTTCTCCCCGAACGTGCCACCGGAGGCGAGCCCGACGTCTTCGCCGTAGCCTGAGTTCTGCTGGGCGAGGAAGCCGGTCAGCCCAACGGCGACGTGCTCCCTCACCTGTGCCGCAAACGAAACGCCGTACCACCTGTCCTTGTAGCTATTGTTCAAACGAAGATCGGCGCTGCCCGGCTCCTCGATCTGAGTGAACCCGACTCCAAAACCCTCGCGTGCGACTTCGAAGGTACTGTAGGCGACCGCGAACTGGTGATCCCCGAAGCGCTGGCGCCCCAGCTTCACCACCGTGCCGATGAAGGATGGCAGGGTCGTCGTGCGCGTCGATGTGAAATCCTCTTCGACGTTCGCCGTGCGGAAGGCGTTCTCTACTGTGCGGCGCGTGAAGACGAGCGAGCTCAGGCTCCCCATGAGCTGGAAACGTCCTCCGGTCACGATTCCGGCGGGGTTGTAGTACGTCGAAGACGGGTCGTTCGCGACGCCAGTGTAGGCTCCGCCCATCCCCATCGCGCGCTCCCCGATCGGAATGCTCCTGTAGTAGAGGGCCTGCGCCGCGGCTCGGGTCGGGCCACAGGTCCCCGCGAGCGCGACCGTGACGCACATCGTCGCCATGGCGAACGCCACTGGGCTCCCCACTCCGCTCCGCGACTCCAACACGAGCCGATACTAGCCAGAGTCGTCGTTTTGTCGATCCCACACGAGCGACCCCGACATGCCGTCAGTCGTCGGTCTGGCTCACTTTGCCTCGCGCCTTCTTCTGATCTCCCCGTCGACGCTTGCCCTCCAAACGCCTTCGCTTCGACGCGTGCGTGGGCTTCGTCCCGATACGGCGCTTGGGCACAATGAGCGCTTTGCCGATCAATTTACGCAGGTTGTCGCGGGCCCGCTCGAGGTTCTGCCGCTGAGAGCGTTCCGCTTGGGCGCTGATCATGAGTGCCCCCTGCGCATCGAGTCGCCTGCCCGCCAACTTTCGAAGGCGCGCCTTCTGCGCGCGGGTCAGCGAATCCGTGCCGCGAAGGTCGAAGCGGAGGGTTACTCTCGTCGCCACCTTGTTGACGTTCTGGCCCCCCGGTCCGGATGAGCGGCTGGCGCTCCAAGACAGATCACGAGCAGGAACCGTCAATCGGTGATTGATGACCAGGTCTTTGTTCGTCGCTTGCGGTTCGGCCGTCATTGCGGTGTCAGCCCCTTGATGGACCGTCAGCTTTCGACTCGAGCGAGCACGTCTCGAACCCGGTCTTGCCATGGCACCAGCGGCCCGACGACACGTTCCGTCGCGGAAATATCGAGCACGCTGTACGACGGACGAGGCGCAGGCCGCGGGAACTCGCCGGTCGTGCACGGCTCCACTCGGCACTCTGGGTTGACGACACCGGCGATCAGCGTCGTGAGCCCGTGCCAGGTGCATTCGCCCGCATCGGTCACATGGAAGGCACCTCGACTCCCTTCCTCGGCCAACGCCCAGCTCACTTCGGCGAGCCTACGGCAGTCGGTCGGTCGTCCTCGCTGGTCGTCGACGACTCGGATGCTGTTCCGGGCTTTGGTGAGCTCCCGCATCGTCAGAACGAAGTTCTTCCCCCAGGGGGCGTACAACCAGCTGGCTCGAACGAGCAGGTGCTCCGCGCCCGAACGCTCGATGAGCTCCTCTCCGAGCGCCTTGCTTCGCCCGTAGGCGTTGACCGGGCTTCGAGGGTGGTCGGTCCGGTACGGCTCGGTCGCCGTCCCATCAAAGACATAGTCCGTGCTGTAGTGGATCAGCTTGGCGCCCACCGCTCTGCACCGCTCTGCCAAACGTCCTACGGCGTGCCCGTTGACCTCGTTGGCGAGCTCCTCCTCTTGTTCGGCGGCGTCCACCATCGTGTACGCTGCGCAGTTCACCACCCACTGCGTCCCGGGCGTCACGCGACGCGCAAGCGCCGAAGGGTCGCAGAGGTCGAGCTCGGCCCGGACGGTCCCCTCGTGTTCGATGCCTCGCGTTCGCAGAAGCTCGGTCCATGCACGACCCAGCATCCCGCCTGCCCCGACCACGAGCACCTCACTCATAGCGTGGGAGCCTGTCCGGGGCGATCTCCTCGAGCCTGGGGTTTTGTCGATCTTTCCCCGAGAGCGTTGGTGATTGCCCTGGCCACTCGATTCCGATCGTGGGGTCATCCCAGGCAACGCCGATTTCGCTATCCGCTGCCCAGAAGCCTGTGCATTTGTACGAGAACAACGCTCGTTCGCTCAGCACGCAGAAACCGTGCGCGAACCCGGGAGGAATATAGAACTGACGCTTGTTCTCCGCAGACAAGATGACGCTTTCCCATTGGCCAAAGGTCGGGGAGCCCACGCGTACATCGACGGCGACGTCGAACACTTCCCCCTCGAGCACGAAACACAGCTTGCCTTGGTCGTTCGGGTGCTGGAGGTGAAGTCCCCGAAGGGTGCCCTTCGCAGACAGCGATAGGTTGTCTTGAACGAACTCTTGGGGAAGCCCCGCCTCGGCATATCGATCTCGCGAATACGACTCCATGAAGAAGCCGCGCTCGTCGCCGTGTACCGTCGGCTCGACGACGAGTAGCCCCGGGATTGTAGTGGTCTCCACTTTCATCTGACGTTAGCCGGCCACCAGCATAACCGGAACGATTACGCCGCGCACACGCGCCTAGTTGGCCCGCGTCAGGTGCCCAAGTGGAACGTCAGCGCGAAGGTGCCCGCGATCGCAGTGCCAGCCGTGCCCGCGGTGACTTTGGCGCCGGTCCCGCTCACGGTTTCGGTGCCCTGGAAGACGAGACCAATGATCGAGTAGTCGAAATCTGCGGCGATCGAGACCCACTTCACGATGGGGATCCGCAGGCCAGCGCCGAGCGTCGCGCCACCACCATGACTGCGCACGTTGGTCACCAACCTGTCGAGCCCCGGAATCACGAGGCCTCCGGTGGTGGTGTAGTAATTGAAACCGACTTTGATCGACGGGTGCACATAGGGGATCGCACGGATCAGGAATCCGAGGTCCAAGCCGATCGACGTCAGATCGAATGGGTCGTAGTCGGCGCGCTTGAATCGCGCACCAATCGTGGACGACCCAGTGCGAAAGCGCAGGGCGGCACCGAACTCCGGACCGGTCACCACCACGTTCGGGATGAGCGCCCGGGCCGCGGCCGGGACGATGTCGAGGGTTCGGAACTGCGTGGCGTTGAAGCGCGACAGACCTGCCGTGGCCTCGAGCCAAACCATGCCACCAACCTTCTTGTTGTACGCCTTGGTCTTCTCCGGCGCGTCTTCGACCGCGGGTTCATTCGACCCGGCGAGTGGTACGCCGTTTTGCTCGATCGAGAATTCCCCTGGAAGCGACTGGGCGCCGACACCCGTCGTCAACATCCAAAATGACCCAAAAACAAAAGCAAAGCGCTTCATCGGTTCCCCCAAACCTTTGATGCGGCGCACCCCCCCCGGAGCCGCCATCCCCATCGATTAGTGTCGAGGTGGGTCCTCGCGACGTCAATGGAAACGACGCGCCACTGTGCGATGGATCACATCACTCGGCCGCAGGGAACAGATCGACGCCGCTCTCGGCGGGTCCGGGTGGAGGCATCGTGGGGTTGCCCCGGAGCCTCGCGAGGGAGTTGTCAATCGTTATCTGGCTGTCCTCGAGGATGAGGTAGCCGCACGGGACGAGGAGCAACATGATGAAGGTGCCAGCAAGCACACCGAAGCCAAGCGACACGGCCATCGGAATCAAGAAGCGCGCCTGAACCGAAGTTTCGAGGATCATCGGAGCGAGACCAAAGAAGGTGGTCAACGAGGTGAGGAGGATGGGCCGGAAGCGACGTGCACCGCCAGCGAGCACAGCTTCCCACAAGCCGAGGCCATCATCCTGGCGGTATCGGTTGATCGCCACGATGAGGATCAGCGAGTCGTTG
>CAXMRN010000135.1:0-10701 GCA_964195565.1 uncultured Polyangiaceae bacterium
ATGTCCTTGCGGGTCGGCAACGAGAACGCAGGCGCCCAGACCGGGTGTTGCCAGGTCCGAACGGCCCAACGGTACACCGGCGCATAGACGAGGATCGCACCACCCATCACGAACGCGAGGCTCGGGTCGTAGTCTCCGAAAAAGTCGAAGAAGGCGATGATTTTGGACGGTTGGGTCATGCCCGCGATGGCAAGCCCGATGCCGAACACCGTACCCCCGAGAAACGCGCCGAGCTTGATTTTCATACGGCGCCCCCAAGAACCTCGTTGACCACGAACACGGTCAGCGCCGCGGTGATCATGAATGAAATCGTCGCGACGGTGGATCGCTTCGAGAAGCGTCCGATGCCGCACACGCCGTGACCACTCGTGCAGCCGCCTCCGATCTGGGTGCCGATCCCCACGGCGAGGCCGGCGAGGATCAGGGCTCCGGTTGAGCGGTCGATCGTCACGAGATAATCCTGGGGAAAGAAATAGCTCCAGCCGAGACCCGCCGCGAACAGCCCAACGAGGAACATGACGCGCCATGACGTGTCACCTGGCACCCGCCGGAAGATCCCTCCGGCGATGCCGCTAATGCCGGCGATCCGCCCGTGGAACATGAGCAAGCCCGCGGATGCGATGCCGATCAGCACACCCCCTATCGAGGAGGCGATCGGTGTAAAAGACTCCATGGTGGTCATACAAAGCAGCACCGGTGCCAAACCGCCACCCCTTTCTATCGGCTGGGTTTGCGAAAGTGATCGAGTGCTGTTAATTCAGCGACTTAGGGTCGGTTTTTCCGACGGATGGTGACTCTCAGGAGGCGAGCGATGTTACTTCGGCAACTCTTCGATCACGAGACCTGGACCTACACCTACCTGCTTGGCGACGAGGCGTCGGGTGAGGCGGTGTTGATCGACCCGGTCATCGATCAGCTCGAGCGTGACATCAAGCTCCTTCAAGAGTTGGGCTTGAAGCTCGTCTACACGTTGGACACGCACGCGCATGCCGACCACATCACCGGTTGCGGGCTCCTCCGAAAGCGACTTGGCAGCAAAGCGGTCATCGGTGCGAACGCCGGCGCCGAGGGTGCCGACCTTCTCGTCGACGAGGGAGCCCGGATCAAGTTCGGGTCAGTCGAGCTCGAGGTGCGCTCCACTCCAGGGCACACCGATGGTTGTGTGTCGTTCATCACGGCAGACCACAAGCATGCATTCACCGGCGACGCGCTCTTCATTCGCGGCACGGGCCGAACCGACTTCCAGCAGGGCAGCGCCGAGCGCCTCTACCGTTCGATCCACGACAAGATTTTCACGCTCCCCGACGACACGATCATCTGGCCCGGACACGACTATCGTGGACAAACGTTCACAACAGTCGGCGAAGAGAAGCGACTTAATCCCCGCGTCGGCGACGGCAAGACCGAGAACGAGTTCGCCGAGATCATGAACAATCTCAACCTGCCCGCGCCCAAGAAGATCGACGTCGCCGTTCCGGCCAACCTTCACTGCGGGATCGTTCCGGCGACCTCGATGTCGGGCGACCCGCTCCCCGAGCGAGGCTGGGCCGCGATCGAACGCGCCCCGGACGGGACCCCCGAAGTCACGATCGGCTGGGTCGACGAGAACAAGGGCGCGATCCGAATGGTCGACGTGCGCGAGGTCGACGAAGCCGAGTCCGACGGCAAGATCGACGGGGTGGACGTCATCCCGATGGGAACCGTCGACGAAGCTTCGAAATCTTGGGACAAGGAAGAGCCCGTGATCACGATCTGCCGCTCGGGTCGCCGCTCTGGGCGAGTCGCGCTCGAACTCGAGAAGCTCGGATTCAAACGCATCGCTTCGATGCGCGGCGGCATGGTCGCCTGGCAGAGTCAGTAGCGGCCGTCGATGTTCGAGATGACCACGGTCGTCGTGTTGGTGGTCGCCTGCTTTGTGACGGCGACGATCTCCGGAATCCTCGGCATGGCGGGGGGCGTGACTCTCCTCGGGGTGATGACCGCCCTACTCCCTCCTCCCGTGGTCGTCCCGCTGCACGGCATCGTCCAGCTCGCCTCCAACTGGACGCGGACTTGGGCGTTCCGCAAGCATGTTCGCTGGCCGATCTTCTTCACGTTCATGGTTCCTGCTGTCGCGGGCGTCGCCATCGCTGCCAACATTTGGGCCGACCTGAAGCTGACTTGGTTCCGCGCGTGGATCGGCGTGTTCATCCTGCTTTTCTTGGTGTGGCGCCGGTACAAGCCGAAGCTTCGTAACCCGCCGCTGTGGTCCTATGCGCCCCTCGGTTTCATCGCTGGCCTGCTGGCGATCTTCGTCGGGGCGACCGGCCCGTTCCTAGCCCCTTTCTTCCTGCGGGACGACTTCGACAACGAGCAAGTCATCGCCACCAAGGCGGTGTGCCAAACGTGGCTGCACCTCCTGAAGATCCCGGCGTTCCTGGCCCTGAGCTTCAACTACGCACCGTACGCGCCGGTGCTCGCGGGGTTGGTCGTCGCGGTCATCGGAGGAACTTACTTGGGCAAGTACTTATTAAGTCGCATCTCGAAAGAACGCTTTGTTTTCTGGTTCCAACTCGTCCTCGCCATCCTGGCCGTCTACTTGATTGCGTCGAGCGTGATGCGCTGACCGCTAGCTTCGGAGGAATTCGTTGGCCACCGATACGAAGCGCTCGGGAAGCGTACGGACATCCGGGAGCAGCATCCAACCGTGGGTCCCGAACATCTGGGTGAGGTACGCCTCGCTCTTGTCGCGCACGGCCAATGCAAGGCAATGCGTTCCCTGGTCCCCTGCCTCCCGAAGCGCCTGGCGCACGTCCTCGATCCCGTACCGTCCTTCATAGTGGTCGTAGTCGGTGGGCTTGGCGTCGGTCAGCAGGAGGACCAGTCGCCGACGCGCACCGGTTTGCTCCAGCAGCTCGAGCGAGTGTCGAATCGCAGGTCCGATGCGCGTGTAGCCACTCGGGAACACCGCGTGAAGGCGCTGTAGCCCCACTCGTGATGGGTCATCGAACCCCTTCGCGAGCAGGAACCGGCAGTCGCGACGCGTGTTGCTGTAGAAGGCGCCGAGACCGAGCTTAGCCGTTGTGGGCTCAAACGCCTCGACCAGCACCTGAGCCGAGTCGCAGACGACATCGAAGATTCGCTTCCCCGAAACCCATGAATCACTCGAGAGGCTCGCGTCGACCAAAATGAGCATCGCGAGCTCGGTGTCGTGGACCTTGCGACGCACGTAGATGCGGGGGTCGGGATGCCGGCCCGCCATCAAGGTCGCCTGACGGTCGACCAGGGCGTCGATGTCGATCTCGGTTCCGTCGAGCTGTCGGTTGCGCCAGCGTCGCTCGAGTTCCAGGCGCTTGAGCTCCGCCTGGAGCCGCAGCACCTCGCCATGCAACCGTCGGCTGGCGGACGTCACGACCGATGCCGGACTGCTCGGCGGGTTGAGGTGCTCGTTCACCGTGCACCAGTCGCCGCGGTACTCACGCCGCTTGAAGTTCCACTCGGGGTATAGATGGGCGCGTTTCGACTCCGGTTCTTCAGCAAGGTCGGCCGTATGAAGGCCCGCCTGAAGATCTGCTTGGTACACCGATTGTGCGGTCTCGTTGGTTCGGGTGAGCTTGGTCATCTCGAGCTCGTCGAGAGCCTCTTCGTGTTCGGCAAGTTGGTCGGAACCGTCGAGTTGCTTCCTGCCGCTCTCATACTCCGTCGCGGTGTGAACCTTTTCGAACGAGTGGACCAGGGGGTTGTCGCGTTCCTTCTGTGACTCGATGTCGACGTACTCGACGTCATTGGGCCGTTTGCGCATCTTGCGCTCGGTGCCACTTGGCAACGTGCTCTGCGGGTCATCGGGTGGCTCGAGGGCGGTGTTCCAAAGGGCCGGCGGAGGCATGAGAAGCCCCCACGGCGATTGGTACTCCGAGCTGGATCGGCGTCTCGACAACTTCGCGAGGGTTTCTTCAAAATCCGCCGAGGCGTCCGCGACGCTTTGACGCGTGTGACCGGGTGTCGCCGCGTCGACGAGCTCGCGGGCGACCACGGAGGCCGCTGAGTCATCGCCGATATCGGGCGCAACTCCACCGAGTAGAGCACGACATGCGATGGCAAAACCTCGCGCGTCCGGGGTGCGCTCATCGAACGGAAAGCTCTCGCTCGCGACTGTCCCGCATCGGGTGATGAGGGACGCCGCCCCGGGGTATCGCTCCGCAATCGCCTCTTCGACGCTCGGCATCCCGATCACCATCGCCAACGCCCTGCGCCGATCCGACCACGCTCGCTCCGCCACGAAGCCGAGCTCCGCCGCGGTGACGCCAGTGACCACGCGGTACAGATAGAACGACGCCTGCTCGTCCGGGTCCGCCAACCAATCGAGGTGCAGCGGCAAGGCCAACCGCCCGGGCGCTACGCCGCCCATACCCTTACCCGCCACGACTTCCCACTTTTCACCGGTGAGCAGATTGCTCAGCGTTTCGAAGCGGTGGGTCAACGATTCGAGGGGCGAGTCGGCGTCGGCGACCTGCCCCCTCCCACCCACTCGCCGGAGCGAGCGGTAGAGCCAAGCAAACGCTCGCTGGTCCCACTCCATCAGAACATCAGGTTGGCCAAGTCCTGCAGGGCTTCCAACTGCGCGTGGTCATCGGTGATCGGCTGCACGACGGCAGCGTTGCAGGCCACACGTGGCGCGACGCCGCTGGCCATCAGTTTGCCGGCTGTCACGAGAAGCCGGGTCGACACGGTCTCAGCGAGCTGAAGTTCCTCCATCCCGCGCACCTTGTTGGCAAAGTCCACGAGACGTTTAGCGTTGCCGTCTTCGACCTTGCCCTCGTGGGCCACAATCTCGGTTTCAACCTTGGCTTCGGGATACGAGAATCGCTGTACGATAAATCGTTGACGGGTCGACGGGCGCAGCTCTTTGAAGCCTCGCGCGTAGCCGGGGTTGAAACTCGCGACGACCATGAAGCCTTCCGGCGCCACCAAGGTTTCGTCGAGGCGGTCGATATATAGCTCGCGGCGATGATCGGTAAGTGAGTGCAAGACGACGATCACGTCTTCCCGCGCCTCGATGATCTCATCGAGATAGAGGATCGACCCAGCACGAACGGCCCGCGTCACCGGGCCGTCTTGCCAGATCGTCTCTGCGCCTCGGATCAAGAAGCGGCCGACGAGATCAATCGACGAGGTTTCGTCGTGGCACGCCACCGTGATCAACGGCAGTTCGAGTTGCGCGGCCATCGCCTCGAGGAACCGCGTCTTGCCGCACCCGGTTGGTCCGGCGAGAAGCAGCGGCAGCCTCTGGCGATGCGCGTGCTCGAAGAGCTCGACCTCTCGGCCGACGGGGCGATACCACGGTGTTTTCGTGCTCATTCTGCGGGCGCAGCAGCCGCCGCGCCCGAGGAGAGAGACTCCTCGACTTCACCGGCCGGTCCGCCGTACCGGATGAAGTTGTAGATGAATGCAATGATGCCCGACGTAAAGAGCGTCGCCGCCAAGATGAGCCCGACGAAGTGCACCTGAAGCTCGCGCTGCACGTCGAGGAACTCCATGCCGGCGCGACGTTCGAGGTAAACCTGCGCCACGCCGGCCACGCCGAATGCCACGGTCATGGCGACCATGCCGATGTTGCTCGACCAGAACGCGTAGGTTGCGCTGGGCGTGTCGAAGAGCTTTCGGCCCGTCAACAACGGCAACGCATAGGTCATAATCGCCAGAATCAGCATCGCGTACGCGCCCCAGAAGGCCATGTGTCCGTGCATTGCCGTCACGAGGGTGCCGTGGGTGAAGAGGTTGACCTGCGGCAGGGTATGAGCGAAGCCCAGGAACCCAGCGCCGACAAACGACATGACGCAGCAACCTACGGTCCAAAACAGCGCGATCCGGTTTGGATGGTTGCGTCCGCCCTTCTTGGCGAGCGCCAGCCCGTAGACTGCCATCCCCAAGAACGCGAGAGGCTCGAGGGCGCTGAAGATACCGCCAATCCAGAGCCAGTAGCTCGGGGTACCGATGAAGTAGTAGTGGTGGCCCGTGCCAAGAATGCCCGACAAGAACGTGAAGCCGACGATGACGTACAGCCACTTCTCGACGATCTCTCGGTCGACACCAGTGAGCCGAATCAGCAGGTACGCAAGGATGGCGCCCATGATCAGCTCCCACACGCCCTCGACCCACAGGTGAACCACCCACCAACGCCAAAATGCGTCGTGCGTCTGATGGTCGGTGGGGATCATCCCCGGCAGGTACAAGACCGCGGCCATCAAGAGGCCGAAGAAGAGCACGATCGATGTCGTGGTCATCTTGGGCGATTTCCAGATCGTCATGCCGATGTTGGCCACGAAAAGAAGGACATCGACGACGACCAGGTAGTCGAGCGGGCGCGGAATCTCTAGGAACTTACGCCCCTCCCACCAGCCGAAGTGGAAGCCGACGATGGCGGTGACGCCGACGACAACGAAAGCAATCAGCTGCACATAGGCGAGCCTCGGCCAGTAGATCGGCCGTTCGCACTCATCGGGGATGATGAAATACGCGGCGCCCATGAAGCCCGACAACATCCACATGACGAGCAGGTTGTTGTGCGAGGCGCGCGCGACGTTGAAGGGAATCCAGGGGTGCAGCACGTCGAAGCCGGCGTGTGCGAACGCCATGATGAACCCGTAGAGCAGCTGCAAGCTCAGCAGGAGCATGCACGTCGCGAAAAACCAGTACGCGACCTTTTGCGATTCGTACTTCATAGCCCCGCCTCACGTTGCTTGGAGAGAAAGATGACAACCTCGTTGCGCTGCTCTTCGGTGAGCCCCAGCTTCGGCATCGTGGTGCCGGGCTTCACGGCCTGCGGATCGGCGATCCATCTCATGAGGTATCCTCGGTCAAAGCGGTCGCCGACCCCGTCGAGCGCGGGACCGATGGTGCCACCGACGCCGCCCAACGAGTGACACGCGACGCAAACCTGGGAGAAGATCTTTGGGCGCTCACCGCCGGGAATCGCGATGTTCGCGGCGGCCAACCCAATCGTCGGTTCCGGCGGAAATCCGTTGAGGTCCATACGGCCGATCCACTCGAAGAATGCGACCATGTCGGCGATCTGCTCGTCTGTGAAATCGTACTTCACCATCCTGCGCTGGCCCGGATAGACCGCTTCGGGGTCCCTCAACATGGCTCCGATGAAGGCGGGACCGCGGCGGTCGTACACGCGCGTGAGTTCGGGCGCGTAGTACGCCCCCTCCCCAAGCAAGGTGTGACACCCCATGCAGTTGTTCTCTTCCCAAAGCTTCTTACCGCGCACGACCGATTCATTGAGGTCGCCCGCGTTGGTCTGGGCTGGAATCCGCTGGAACGTGTCGACCGTGAGCCCAATGAACACCGCGCTGAAAAGCAGCGTCCCCGACAAAAAGAACGCGCGCGCGGCAGACTTCGACAGCATGGTCACCTCCTCTCTCTAAAGACTGAATGCGCCTCAGAGACCCCGGTCTCCAAACGATGGCCGGATGCTACCTAGGCTCGACCTGACCGCAAGCGCGATTGGCGGTTTTGCGGGGGTTGCGCAAACTTTGCGCCGGAAGTAATTGGCAGAGTCCTCCTGGGTCTCAAACGCGGGTGAGGTGAACGATGGGTTTTGGAGACGACGAGAGAGACCTAGACGAGATGGCCTCGAAAATGATCGCGTGGTTATCGCCCAAGCTTTCGGTGCCGCCCGACGACATTCGCATCGAGGATTTGGACGCCCCACTTGGGACCGGATTTTCGAGTGACACGCTGCTGTTCGACCTCGTCTACAACAAAGGCGGAGAGGAGCATCGCGAGGGCATGGTCGCGAGGCTCGAGCCGGAAGAGTACATCGTCTTTCCAACCTACGACATCGCCCTTCAGTGCAATGTGCTGCAGAAGCTCGATGGGACGGACGTGCCGGTCCCGAAGGTTCGTTGGTTCGAGCCGGACTCGTGTGTCTTGGGGGTACCCTTCTACCTGATGAACCGGATTGACGGAGAGGTGCCCAGCGACAATCCGCCCATGCACGAAGAAGGTTGGATCGCAGACGAGCTTTCCGAAGCGGACCGAACCACGGTCTGGTGGAACGGACTCGAAGCGATGTGCAAGGTGCACCGCCTCGATTGGAAGGCGCTGGGTTTTGAGTTTCTATTGGAGCCCGCGCGCGGCAAGACGCCGTTGGATCAACAGCTCAACTACTGGCAAGAGTATTTCGAATGGGGCATGCCACGTGAACGTCATCCGGACATCGCGCAGGCCCTAGACTATCTCGAAGCCAACAAGCCCGAAGAGAGTCAGATCGCCCTTTGCTGGGGCGACTCCAGGCTCGCCAACGAGATTTTCGCCGACCTCGACGTCGCCGCAGTGCTCGATTGGGAGATGGCACGAATCGGAGACCCCGTGCAGGACCTCGCCTGGTGGCTCGCATCGGACAGGTGCTTCTCCGAGGGGCTCGAGCTCGAACGCCTCCCGGGGATTCCGAGCCACGACGAAACCATCGCGCGATGGAAAGACGCCACGGGCCTCGACACCTCGAACTTCGGCTACTACTTCATCCTGGCGCTGGCGCGCTTCTCGATGAACATGGCGCGCATCGCCCAATACATGAAGAAGATCGAAATCATCGACGAAGAGAACGAGTTCGACTACGAGAACCTCGCCTCTATCACTTTGCGTCGCGCACTATCGGAGCTTTGAAGATGGGTCCACTCGAGGGAATTCGAATCGTTGAAATCGATGGCATTGGGCCCTGCCCGTTCGGGGGGATGCTGCTCGCCGACTTGGGCGCCGAGGTCATTCGCGTCGGCCGGCCGGAGCCATCGTACCTCCAGGCCAACTTCGATGTGATGAGCCGCGGGAAGAAGAGCATCACGCTCGACCTCAAGAAGCCTGAGCACAAGGAAGCGCTACTCAAGCTCGTGGCCACGGCCGACGCGCTGATCGAAGGGTTCCGACCCGGCGTCATGGAACGCCTCGGGATCGGTCCCGAGGTGTGTCTGGAGGTGAACCCGCGGCTTGTGTTCGGTCGCATGACCGGATGGGGCCAAGAGGGCCCGTGGGCACAGCGCGCAGGGCACGACATCAACTACATCGCGTTGGCGGGTGCGCTGCACGGCATCGGCCGCAAAGGCGAGCGCCCCACCGTGCCGATGAATCTGGTCGGCGATTTCGGCGGCGGCGGCCTGTTGTTGGCTTTCGGTGTTCTGGCCGCGCTGCTCGAAACCAAGAAGTCCGGCAAGGGCCAGGTCGTCGACGCAGCCATGGTCGACGGCGTCGCGGCGTTGATGGCGAGCGTGTACGCCGGCATGCAGCAAGGGTTCTGGACCGACAAGCGCGGAGAGAACCTTCTCGATTCGGGCGCCGCCTTCTACGACGTCTATGAGACTAGCGACGGCAAGTATATTTCGATCGGTTCCCTCGAACCCCAGTTCTACAAAGAGCTCATCGAGAAGCTCGACATCGCAGACCATGCGCCTGCCGTCGGCGAGCACTTGAACCCGGCAAAGTGGGGCGAGCTCCGTCCGACTCTGGAAAAACTGTTCCGCCAGAAGACGCGCGACGAGTGGTGTGAAGTGTTCGAAGGAAGTGACGCGTGCTTCGCCCCGGTGCTCGCTACGGCGGAGGTGTTCGAGCACGAGCATCATGTTGCGCGGGGCTCATTCGTCGACCTCGACGGGCTCAAGCACGCGATAGCCGCCCCGCGTTTTTCGCGCACGACGCCCGCGCACCCGACGCCTGCCAAGGAACGAGGCGCGGACACCGAAGAAATCCTCCGCGAGTGTGGAGTCACACTGTCCTGAGGGAGAGCACCACATGATTACGGACTTCGACGACTACCTGATCCACCAAGCCGCCTTCCCGATCAATCAAACCGCGGTCGTCAATCGAAACGCCTACGACCGCTACTGGTTCAACGGGTTCGACAAGGCTGGCACCTTCCTGTTCGAGGCTGGGTTTGGTCGCTATCCCAACCGCTTCGTACAGGACGCGCACTTCAGCGTGGCGTTCGATGGCGTTCAGCATTCGTTTCATGCATCGCGGCGCATCGCGGACAACCCCATGGACTCGAGCGCAGGGCCCCTGCGCGTCGAGGTGTTGCAGCCCATGCGGCGAATCCGTCTGCTCATCGAACCGAACGAAACCGAGGTCGAGTGCGACTTGACGTTCCACGCCAAAGCGCCGCCCGTCCAGGAGCCCAAGAACGTGATGCACGACGGAAACCGGCTCATCATGGACACCCAGCGCTTCACGCAGCTCGGCACCTGGGAAGGTTACTTCTCCGTCAAGGGTCGGCGGTTCGAGGTCAAACGCAGCGAGGTGATCGGGCTGCGCGACAAGTCTTGGGGCATGCGCCCGGTCGGCGAGTACGAGGAGGGCGCTCCCAGTAGGCTGACCACCGACCCGGCGGTGTACTGGGTGTGGTCACCGGTCCACTTCGACGGTTTCTGCACGCATTTCCTTACGCGGGAGATGCCCGACGGCCATGCCCAGGAGCTCTCAGCGTCGATCGTGAAGACCTATGGAGACGCCGAAGAGGTGCCCAAAGACGTGGTCGAAGCGGACGAGGAAATCATGGCGTCCGCGACGAACACCATCAAATGGCGGAGCGGCACGCGATGGCCCGAGGGTGCGACGCTCGACTTCGTGAAACGCGATGGGACCAAGCTGAAGCTCGAGCTAGAGCCGATCTTTCGCTTCCAGATGATGGGTATCGGGTACCAGCACCCGGAATGGGGTCACGCGGTT
>CAXMRN010000136.1:0-10387 GCA_964195565.1 uncultured Polyangiaceae bacterium
ACATCACCCCGTGCTTGTCGACCCAGACGCCAGTCAGAACGCTGCTCCACCCAGCGCCGCTGAAGGTGGGCTGCTGGGTCGCCTCTCCGAGCTCCCCGCCGGCGAACGCATCGTAGGTCACAGCCCCATCGGCAATGAGACCGTCCAGGGTGGGCGTCATCGCCTGTTGAAGCGCGTCGACACGCAGACCGTCGATCCCGACGATGAGAGCGTGCTTGGTCTTTGGCGTGGTCGTGTCGCTGCCGCAGGCAGAAACAAGGAGAGTCACGAGGACGAAAAACCTAAACATCGAGGCGAACCCTACCCCGGCGCCCAACACTTGTCACCAGCACCAACACTGACACTGGCGCTGTGATCAAGCGGCGGTTGCGGAGAGGTCCCCCATCGCCACCAGCGCCTCTTCCTCACGCCCCATCTCCTGGCTCATCATCCTGTGGTACTGCTGCACGGTTGGGATGTCCCAGTCGAGAGAGGCCACTCGGTCGGAGATCTCGAAGAACTTGAGGGAGAGGTCGTCTCTCGTGTTCTGGTACTCGGCCAGACCGGTCCCGTCGATGATGGTGCGCGCGAGCAATTCGGCGTCGCGGAGGGCATTGGTGATCCCGTGCGCGGTGATCGGGTCGGTCATGTAGCCGGCATCACCGACGAGCGCCCAGCCGTCTCCCCAAGGCTGACGGAGGAACCCCCGCATGCCACCGAAGAAGTAGAGCCTGCTGACCAACTGCTCGGGGGAGACCCTTGCGCCAATGTCGGGCGCGGACTCGTTGACCACGCGGTAGAACGTGGCCGCGCGCTCCGCCGCCGAGCCCCGAGCGAAGTGCTCCGAGGCCGAGGCGAAGATCAACGTCTGGCGGTCGTTGGTAGGGATGACGCCTGCGCTCATCCCGGGACGGTAGTACCAACGGTTGCCATCGATCGGGAGATTCCGGAAGTAGCCGTATGCCGAGCTCGTCATATGCCGGCCCACGACGTAGGGGGTCGACCCCGCCAGACGCGCGACACTGGAGCGTCGCCCGTCGGCACCGATGACGATGCCCGCCCGAATGTCCTGAGTCCCGCCCGCCTCCGTGCGAACACGCACGCCAGTGACACGACCCTCAGAGCGAATCAGATCGACCATCTGCACGCCATGACGCACCTCCGCCCCCGCTTCGCGCGCCGCGTCGACCAACAGGCGATCGAGCACTGTCCGGCGGGGAGCGTAGAGCGCATCGACACCATGCCGAGGCTTGATGTCGACCGCCACCTCTTCGACGCCGCGGTCGTCCGCGTAGCGGAAGGTGGTCCTCTTGACGCGCGGAGTCCCTGAATGTTCGATCTTGTCGACCAAGCCCCACCGCTGCAGCAACAGGACCGCCGGGCGCATCAGCGCATGGGTCGAGAGGGTGTCGCTTCCGTATGGAGATTTATCGAACACCAGGACTCGCAGGCCAGCCGAAGCGAGGAGCATGCCGGTGGCCGCACCCGCGCACCGCGCGCCGACGATGACAGCGTCGTAGGTGTTGTGTGCAGATTGGGGTTTCATGGTCCTGGCTCCTAGGCGGCGATGGAAGAACGGTGGAAGCGTTGCGCAATGTGGTCGGCGACGAAGCGTGCGTCATCACCGACCCCGTCGATGAAGCTCGACTTGCGTGTGCGTTGAAAGTTGAGGCCGAGCGCGTAGAAACCTGCCGCTGGCGTGACGCCCGCGTCGTGAATAATCTCGCCCTGGATGTTGAGCACCGGCACGTGTAGCCATCGATAGCGGCGGCGATATCCAGTCGCCCAGAGTACGGTGGAGATGCCGGCATCGGCGAGTTCAAGCTCGGACGGCGCATCGGGCGTGACAATCGGGGGCCGGCGCTCGGGTGCGTCTGCCCCCATGATGCTCTCGTCGACGAACGCGTCTATCCGCCCAAGGAGCCTACCGAGCTTGTCCTCGGCCGCATCCAAGTTGTGTCGGAGGTCGTCGCGGAACCGGACCCGCCTGCCATCGGTGGACTCGAGCCTCCCCGTGAGACGAATCCCTTCGTCCTGCAGGACCCCCAAGTCGATGGTCCGGTGGTCGGGCGTGCCGACCAGTTGTAGCGAAGGCTGACGGCGAGCCGATTCGAGACCGAACGAGCGCTCGGCACGCTCGGTGAGAAGCCCGCTGGCCTCCATCCACCAAGCGATATCTCGCCCGCGGTAACGTCGCGGGATTCGGGTGTGGCGACCGACGGCAAGGGTCACGGGTCGCCCGGACCGATGAATCTCCTGGGCGAGCTGAATCCCCGAAGCCGAAGCGCCCACCACCAGGACCCCGCCGTTCGGGAGCTGGTCTGGGTTCTTGTAACCCGAGGGCACGACTTGATGGACGTCCGGCGACAGCCCAACAGCTGCCTTGGGCACGAACGGAACGTCACTGTGCCCCGTCGCTACCACCACATTGGGCGCCTCCCAATCGCCCTGGTCAGTCCGAACGAGATATCCGCCGTCGGCTCGCTCCACTCCGAGGACGGTGGTCTCGTCCTGCACCGGTGCGCTAAACGACCGCGCGTAGCGCTCGAAGTACGAGATGAGCTCGGGCATCGTCATGAAGCCATCACGATCCGCTCCTTGATAGCCAAACCCGGGAAGGCGCGTGTGCCACTTTGGACTCAACAAGCGGAGCGAATCCCATCGCTCGCTCCTCCATCGCTCCGCCACGCGGCCTCGCTCGAGCACGATGTGGTCAATGCCTTCGTCGGTCAGACACCGGCTCATGGCCAAGCCAGCTTGTCCGCCGCCGATGATGATGGTGTCTGTCTGCTTCATGGCTCAAATCCTTTCTGCCGGCGGGGACCCGCCGACCGGCTTGCATCAGTCAAGCCGGTCGACATGTTCCGTCGGCCGATACATCAGTCGGCGTCCACTTCGATGGAGACGGGGCACCCGTTGGTGAGCACGTCGTACACGGCGGAGCGAGCCTGCGACTGCGCGACGATTTTACGAAGCGTCTCGTCGTCGGCGTCGCCCTTCACTTTGAAGCTCAGGCGGATGCCCTGGTAACCGTTGCGCACGTCTTTCGAGAGGCCGAGCAGACCTTGCACGTCGAGGTCTCCCTCGATGGTGGACTCCACCGACTCGATCTCGACGCCGCGTGCCGAGGCGATGTTGCCGATGCCCGCGGTGATGCAGCCAGCAATCGCGTGCAGGAGAAACTCGACCGGACTCGGAGCGTTGCCGCCACCGACAAGGACCGGCGGGTGATCGACGTCGTACACGAAGTCCGCCGTCTGGGCGTGCTCTCCGCCGGCGCCGCTGAAGCCTTCGATGCGAGTCCGGCTATGAGTGCCCTTGACCCACTTGTTCGAAGCGCGGAACTGGAACTTGGCAAGCTCCGGCTGCTCGCCGACAGCGTTGATGGTCGCGAACAGGGTCGGAACGTCGACGCCGTTCATCGGGCGCTTCTCGCGCCGGGGCTTGGGGGTGCTCTGGGTGGCTTCGGTTGTTGCGTTGGCTTCCATGATGTCCTCTTTCGTTTGGTTGAGGTGGCGGGGGTTGTTCCCGTCCACACAAATCAACCTACGGACACCCCGTGTGAGGCTCCGTGTGAGAGACCGTGGAAAAAACCGTGGAGGTGATTTTTTTCGCTAAGTGCGCGAAATCACGGGGTATGCAGGGTGGAAGCCCAGACGGTTGCCGAGGGCATGTCGTTCGCCCGGACCACTGCCCGCATCGCTTCGGCGTCCGGCGCCCGGAAAATGCACACCATACGGAGGCCGTCGGGCGTGAGGTAGCTCCGGACCGGTTCCACTCGATACAGATCGAGACACGTAGTGCCCGCTGCGAGCTGCCGGACCATATCCGGAGTCACTGGCGTCGGGAACTCGCGCTCGAGGACAACCCATTCCACCCGGCAATCGTACCACAAACCGTTGCATTCATGGCCGAAAACCAGGGTTTGACGCCCCGCGCAGCGGCCGGCACCCTCCTGTGCGTGAGCATCGCCGCGCTTCAGGTCCAAGTTTTGGGACCCCTCACCGTCCAACGGGACGGCGAGCTCGTTCCGCTTCCTCAGTCGAAGAAGACTCGGGGCCTCCTCGCCTACCTCGCCATTACCGGCCGCTCTCACAGGCGCGACCGGCTCTGCTCCCTCTTGTGGGACGTGGCCGACGACCCACGCGGGGCGCTTCGTTGGAGCCTGTCGAAGATACGGCCGGTGGTCGACTCAGAGGCCAAGCGTTGCCTCGTGGCCGATCGTGAGAGCGTCGAGCTCGAACTCGACGAATCGTCGCTCGACTGGAAGTGGGTTCGTCGAGAGCTCGCGGCGGGCATCGACTCGATTTCGACCGAGCGCCTGCTTGAGCTCGAACAGGTGTTCGAAGGAGAGCTTTTGGAAGGGCTGGAGCTCCTCGATTTCGACGAGTTCACCGCTTGGTGCGCGGCGGAGCGTGAGCATGCGCGCACGCTACACATCCAGGTTCTCCGCGCGCTGGTCGACCAACTCGAAACGAATCCGGCAGACGCACTTCCGCATGCCCGTGAACTGGTCCGAATCGACCCGCTCGACGAGAACGTGCGTGCCCGTTTGATTCGATTGCTGTCGCGGGCCGGTCGACCCAACGAAGCCAAGGCCCAGTACCAGAGCGCTGCGCGCATGTTGAAGGAGCTTGGAACCAAGCCAACCGGTCCACTCGAAACCGCGTGGCGTGAGGTCAACCGTGGCGGTGGACCCGGACCGAGCGCGCCTCCCGTAGCGATCGAAGCTCATACGCCCGCCCCGGCCGGTGTGGCGTCGGCAACGGCGCCTCGGGCTCACGACCCGCTCGTCGGACGCCAAGAGGAACGTGGTCGTCTGCTGTCGATCTTGGACAGCGCAGCCGGAGGACGACTGCAGGTGTTTCTGCTCAAGGGCGAGTCTGGCGTCGGAAAGACGCGATTGCTCGCTGAGCTGAGCGATGAGGCACGTCGCCGCGGATCCACAGTGCTCGAAGCGGCCGCGTACGAAGCAGAAGGCGGTCGACCGTACGGACCGTGGATCGACGCGCTCCGCCGGCTTCCTACCGAAGTGATATCCAAGGGTGGTCCGGCGCTGGCGCCTCTCCTGCCCGAGCTTGGCAGCCCGACCGACCTCGAGCACAGCCGGGACCGCCTGTTTGGCGCGGTCGTCGAGCTGATCGCCAACAGCGCGACTCAGAGCGCCCCGGCGCTGGTACTCTTCGATGACATCCACTGGTCCGACGATGCGACGGCCGAGCTGCTTCACTACGTCGCGCGCACGAGCGTCACCCACCCGGTCGCCATCGTGCTTGGCGCCCGCGACGGCGAGCTGATCGACAACGAGTCTGTGATGCGAATGCTTCGCGGGTTTCGGCGCGACGGCCTGATCGACGAACACTTGCTGTTGCCCCTCACGGAGCAGGACGTCGCGGAGCTCGTTCAGCAAATCGAAGGCGCCGCGGATGCTGCGGAAGTGTTCGCGTTGAGTGGGGGTAACGCCCTCCTCGCTCGCGAGCTTGCTCGGGCTGCCTCCATCGCCGGAGAAGCAGTGCCCCGCTCCCTGAAAGAGCTCGTGGGGGACCGGCTCGCCCGACTGACCCCTGAATCGGGCGACGTGCTCCGCTGGGGCGCGGTCCTCGGACCCAACTTCGACATCGGACGCCTCTCTGAGCTCGTGTCACTCGCGTTCGACCCTCTCATGAACGCGCTCAGCGAGCTCGAGCGCCATACCCTCCTCGAGTGCGCGGGAACGTCCGCCAGCATGTACGCCTTCCACCATGCGCTGGTTCACCAAGTCGTATACTCGGAGATCTCAGAGCCCCGCCGCAAGCTCATGCATCTTCGCATCGCCCGGCTGCTCCACGGCCGGCCCGATCCCGACGGAACGCTCGCACTCGAGCTCGCACACCATGCGTCGGTGGGGGGAGACGCGGCGGTCGCGGCCCACGCGTGCGTGGTCGCAGGGAATCGATGCCTTCAATTGTTTGCGAATTCCGAGGCCTATGCGCACGCCCGTCGGGGTCTTCGCCTCGTGGAAGAGCTGCCGGACCCCGAACGACTCAAGCTTCGGATCGAGCTAGAGCAGGTCAGCCTGGAGGCACAGCGCCCCGAGGACCCAGAAGCCGAGTCCAAGCGAATCGAAGCGCTCTCCGAAGAGGCGTTGGACGCCGGCTGCGCGGAACATGCCCGCCTTGGGTTCACGTTGGTGAGCTACCTGCGTTGGCAAGATGGGGCCGTCGGCGACGCGCACCGCTTGTCACTGCGAGCGGAGTTTGCGAGCCGTGGGTCCGATGCCCAAGACCGAGCCCTCGGAATCGCCGAGGCTGCGCGCTGCCTGGTGATCCTCGAACGAGATATCGCCCAGGCGGAGGCCCTTCTGCTCGAAGCGCGTGCCATTACGGACCGTTCTGGCGAGTCACCGTGGGCGGTGTTCGATGCACTCGGTCTGCTGCGCTTGCACGCCGGCGAGCTCGAGGAAGCGAGAACGGCATTCCAGCAGGCCTGGACCATCGCGAGAAAGACGAGCAACCACCTCCAAGAGTTCATGGCGTTGGAGCACCTGGTCATGGTGGCGATCGGTTTGCGTGACGAGGACGAGGCGTGTTCCTATGCGACCGAGCTCGCGGCCATCGGCGAGAAGCTCCGCGAAGGGAGCGAGCGGCCCCTGGGACGGGCGATGCTTGCCCTGTGCCGCTACCGAAAAGGCGAGGCAGAGGGCGACTCCGCCCTCGAGGACGGACTGCAGGCGTTGCGCGAGGTGGACGCCAAGCAGCGTCTTGCGTTCGTCCTGACCCAGGCCGCGTTGGTCGAATCCGCGCGAGGTCAGCTCGAGCCCGCAGAAGCGCGCGCCGTGGAGGCTGTCGAACTCGGCGCAACCACCGAGCGCCCGAGCGACATGGCCCTTGCTCGATCGGTCCTCTTGCGCATCGCACTAGCGCGAGGCGACCAAGACGCCGTGCAGGCGCAGGCCACAGAGCTCCGCCGCATACGCGGGTACGCTGGCTACCTGCGCCCTATCGTAGAGAGCGAGTTGGCCGCCGCCGGCCTCTCGCCCGATTCAGATTCACCAGGATTGGAGGAGGAAGGATGAGCCAGATCATCGTCGAGCGGAAATTCGAGGGACCAGAGTCGATGGATGAGCTTCAGGCACAGGAAGACCGCTTCGCGTGGTGTCTCGAGCAGCACCGGGTCAAGTTCATTCGCAGCTATTTCTCGAAGGATCGCAAACGTATGATCTGCGAGTACGAGGCCCCTGACGCGGAGGCTGTCCGCGAAGTTCAGCGAACCGCCTCGATGCCGTTCGAGCGCATCTGGACGGCCGAGGTATTCGACTGGGAGGAGCCCTAGAGGTGTGATACCGCTGGCGCACCGGACCCGATGAAACTGCGAGCGATATCAACGGTACTGGCGTTCGTCGTCCTCGGCTCTGGGACGCCCGCCGGGGCGCAGGACGCCGGCGTCGAGGACGCGGCGGTCGAGGAGGGCCCCACCGTGGGCGCCCTCCCCCTCGAAGACCCCACCATCGAGCCGCCGCGAGACGAGCACCTGCGGGTCGACGATAGCCCCGAGGCAGCGGCAGAAGTCGCCGCAACCGAATCCTCTTCGGGACCGGCGGCCGATCCCGCTGAAGGGTCCGATGCCCGAGCTGCTGGACCGGTGGAGGACCCGACCCTTCACCACGACGACGTTGAATCGGGTGGCGACGCGCCGCCGCCCGAGGAAGGACAAAAGCCCGAAGAGGTGCCCGAGGCCGCGACGGACCAAGCTCCCAACGTCAAGGTCGCCTACGACCGAGGCCTCCTTCTAGGCATCGACGACTGGTTCTACCTCGCGCTCAACGGGCTCGTGCAGGCCCGGTACACCGTCAACTACCGAACCAAACCACCGACCGACCCGGTGACCCTCGAGCGAGACAAACAGGTTACGCAGGGGTTCGCGGTCCCGCGCGCACGGTTCACATTGGGCATCGGACTCACCGAGTTCGTAGCGGTGGTCATGCGCATCGGCGTCGTCGCAGGGGGCACCATCCAGGTTCAACGCGCGTTTATCGATCTGAAGTGGAGGTACCTTCGCGTCCGCGCTGGCCTGTTCATGAATGAGTTGAACGCCGAGTCGTTGATCAACCCGAACGACCTGTACTTCCTCGACTATTCGATCGTGGACAACGTCTACACGCCGGGCAGCTCCAAGGGTGTGATGTTCACCTATCTGAGGCGACGCTTCTCGATCAACCTCGGTTATTCGGACGGCTTGCGAACGGGGTTCTCCGAGATTCGGTCGGCAGCCAACGCCGACTTCGCCGTGACACTGCGCACCCAGTACGCATGGGGCGACGCCGGCCTCGCAGGGTTCAACCGACTCATGGCGAGACGAGGAACGCCGTTCGGAATTCGACTTGGAGCCGCCATCCACTACCAAGACGGCGGCCGGACTCAGGGGAGCCTCCCCGCCAAGATCGTCATGGGTACGATCGATCTCTCGATTCGCGGCAGCGGATGGAGCGCGTTGTTCTCCGTGGCCGTTGGGCAGGACGCGACGGACGCGACCGCGACGAACGAGGCGGGAGAGATCATCTCGTCCGGGGTCTCGGCGATGGGCGGATACTTCGTGCTGGATGACCTTCAGGTGTTTGGTCAATACAGCGTGGTGCCCAAACCCAGCGTCGTGGGGACACCACCGACGATCCCCGGTGCGACTCCCGACTCCCCGAGCTACTTCCACGCGTTCGGGATTGGGTTGTCGTATTTCGTGATCCCCGGATACGACAACGTGAAGCTTCAGACCGACTTCCAGTACTTTCTAGGCGCCGAAGGAGCCAGCACCGTCCCGGCTTCACCCCTGAACTCGATCCAGCCAAACTTCGACGGAAGCCAGTTCTCCTGGCGTGTTCAACTGAGCGCCGCGTTCTAGACTCGAAGGTCTGCCGGGCGAAGCGAGCCTGGATGATCGACCCCATGCCGGCCGAAGTGCGCCCTGAGCGCCGCATTGAGAGATGCCGCCTCTTGGAAGGTCACCCCGTGCCCTGCGTCGTCGAACCTCAGCACCTGGGCGTTCGGAATGCGCTGCGCCAGCCGATCGGTTTGTGTCGGTCGAATCAGAATGTCCTTTGCCGGACGAACCAGGAGCGTCGGCGTATCGATCTGAGAAAGACGCGACTCGGTGGAGTGCCTCAGCACGGCGTAGAGCTGGCCGAGTACGGTGCGAAGTGCCGGCGGGTGTCCCAACCGCACGTCTAGGTGCGAGCGCATCGCGTCGTCCCCGATCGCATCGAGGAACTCCGGCGGGTACAGCAGACGAGGCAGAGACCGAAGCCGGGCATTTCGCCCACCGAAAAGTCCCTGAAGGAAGAGCCGCATGCCTTGGAGAGTCGGGAGCGAGGCTACCGGAGCGCCCCCGTGCGTCGCCACCAACGTCAGGCTCTGGCACCGGTCGGACGAACGCAGCACGAGCTCTTGCGCGATCATGCCGCCCATGGACACGCCCACCACATGAGCCTGGTCCCAGCCGAGGTCATCCAGGATGCGAACCGCATCGTCCGCCATCGCGGGGATGGTCCGAAAAAACGGCCCGCGGTCGCTCTCCCCGACGCCCAAGTGGTCGTAGTGACAACAGCGATGGTCCTCCTGGAGCTCGTCGACCTGAGGCCCCCAAACCGCGCCAGGCATCCCGAAACCCATGATGAAGAGAACCGGCGGGCCCTGCCGGCCGAAGACCTGGTACGACAAGCGGGGCGCCGTCTGCGTAAGATGCTGACTCACTGAGATTGTTCGTAATAGCGGACGGTGGGGTACGCCAGATCGATGTCGTCGTTTTGGGCGAAGCGTTCGAGTATCTGCTCCCAGAGCTGCTGCTCGGTTCCGCGGCGGGTCTTGGGCTTCGTCATGTAGCGCACCGTCAGCAGAATGCCGCTGTCGCGCACGGTGGTGTAGACGATCGGCGTGACTTTTCCTGAGTAGATGAGGTAGTGCGACGCCGCTCGACGCACTTGGCGTTCCACTTCCTCCCCAACGACAAACGTGTCCTCGTCTATGATCTCCCCGAGGATCGCTTTGGCCTTCTTCCAATTGCTCTCGAACGTGATGAGCACGGGAATCTCGTGCCAGATGTACTCGAAGCCCTTGTTGAAGCTCGCGGTCGCTTCGCGCAGCACCTTCCCGTTGGGCACTTGCACGATCCGCCCGGTGCTTTGGTCCGCGTCGACCCAGTTGCCGATCTCGAGGAGGCTGAACTGGAACACCCGGATGTCGATCACGTCACCGGCAACCCCTTCGATCTCGATACGATCGCCCACTTCAAACGGGCGCCGAAGGATGATGAACAGGAACCCGGCAATGTTGGCGATCGTGTCGTGCAACGCCACAGCAAGGCCGGCCCCCAGGATGCCGGCAAACGTCGCGATCCGTTCGAGACCCGAAAACCAAATCACCCCCAGGAAGATCAGAAT
>CAXMRN010000137.1:0-14579 GCA_964195565.1 uncultured Polyangiaceae bacterium
CGCGCTGCTGTCGATGGTGGCGCCGACCGCGTGCCGGAGACTCGCTACGATGTGGTCGTCGAGGCGCTGCAGCTCGACGGTCGTTCCGAAGTCGTGTTCGAGCGACTCGTGCTTGCGCGCCAGGCGGTTTCTGATCACCCACCCGCCGACGACATGGACGTCGTCCCGTCTGCAGGCGAGGGCTCCGACGATCCCGTCCTCCAAGCGGTCGAGCTTTCCGCCGACGATGCGTTCTCCGTGCCTCCCGATGCGGTGTTCTCGGTCACGCCCGATGAAGAGGACGCGCCCGACACGGTCCCGCCCGACGAAGAGGACGCGCCCGATACGGTCCCGCCCGATGAAGAGGACGCGCCCGATACGGTCCCGCCCGAGGCGATCGACCAGGAAGACGAAGACGACTACGACGACGAGCCCGCGACGGTGATCGCTGCGGTCGATGCCGAGGCGATGATGGCGGAAGCCGAGGCGTCGTCGGAGACGGTGTTGGAGTCGGTGCCAGCGGCAGAGTCAGTGCCAGAGTCGGTGCCAGTGTCAGAGTCGGTGCCAGCGTCTGAGGCCGTGACGGTGTCCGGGTCTGAGCCGGCGTTGGAGTTCGCGGACGCGGACGACGAAGACGATGTGGTCGTAGAGGCCACTATGAGTGAAACATCCGATTGGGATGAAGAGCCGCCGGCCGAGCTGTCTGCCGAGGCCGAAGCGGGGCCCGAGGCTGAAGCCGAGCAAGAAGGCGATTTCGATTCCGAGTATGCGTTCGAGCACGGCATTGCCGCGGAGCCGCAAGTCGGTAAGCCGGTGCCCATCCCTTCGATGGCCGCGCCTCCGGAGGCGCCGCCTGCTCCACCGACGCTACGCTTGGCGGAGCCACCTGAGGGGTTGACTAGGCCCTCCCTGACGCAAGTTGAAGAAGCGCTGTTCAGCACGGACGGCGAGGTCAGTGACGTCCACACCACCGGGCTGTTCGCCTATGAAAACGAGCTCCCGATCCCTTCACGACCGCCACTTCCGGACCTCAACCGGCCGGCAAGTGTCCGTCCCGTTGAAGCAGCTGGCGATTACGACGTCGAAGAGTCGGACCCACCGGAAGCCAATGACGATGAATACGAAGAAATCCGTCTCAGCGATTTTGCTGAGGCCGCCGAAGAGGGGTGACGCCTCGTGACGCGTGTCGCCGCTATCCTCCTTTGCGCCCTCGCCCTCATGGTGACGACGGAGGTCAAAGCCGATGCGGTCGTCCACGTCAAAGTCCGAAGCGCGGACAACAAGCCGGTCGACGGTCGTGTCGAGCTCAGTGGCGATGGTGGCACCTTTACCTGCACAACCAGTCAGGGGGCCTGCACCATGCGCTCGGTCCCGGGCGGCCGCTACCTCGCTGTATTCAAGCCGAAGAGCGGAAGCGCGACCGCGCCCAAGAAGGTGATGATCCCGCCGGACGGCAAAGCGGATCTGCACATCGCCGCTAAATAACCCTGCAAGTTGGCGTGGAACGCCCCTGAAGTGGCATCATTTCAGTTGGGGAACGAGCGAGAGGAATGCGCAGGACCTGGATACTGCTCTGGTTGGGGGCCGTCGTTGCATGGGCATGCATCGCACCGGTGCGTGCCCAGGCCGATGAGGCCGAGGACGCCACCGATCGAGCGGCGCGGGTCGCCGAGATTCAGAACAGCTTCAGCGGACCCACAGGTGGCATCCGCATCATCGACGCTTCCTCTGGCCCCAAAGGGACGTTCCGCCTCGCCCTCAATACCGAGTTCTTCATCATTCGCGATTTCTTCGTGCCGACCGACGAGGCCCACCACTTCGCCGGCAATCTCTCACTGAGCATCACACCGACCGAGTACTTGGAAGTGTTCGTTGCGGCGGAGGTCACGTCGGCGTGGGACGATTCCAACGATCCCATGTTGATCCAACGCGTCGCTGACGTGCTCTTGGGCCTCAAAGGCTTCTATCAAGCCAAGCCATGGGTCGCGGTCGGCGGCGACGCGAGCGTGGCGTTTCTCGGCGGCGTCGGCGACGCCAACGCGACCCTGCGTTCCACCAGCTTTGGCTTCCGCGGTAACGTGACGCTCGATTTTCGCAGCTACGAGCGTCGGGAGTTCCCGCTGATCGCACGCTTCAACGCGCAGTATTGGTTCGACAACTCGGCGAACCTCACCCAAGGGATCGAAGACGGCAGGTACGACGCGCTCGGAGGTATCGTACCGCGGCCGCTCGAGACCCGTCATCTGTTGACGGCCTTCGAACGGTTTGCGTACGGCGTCGATCGGATGGACCACGTTCGCCTCGCAGCGGGACTCGAAGCCCCGCTCGAAGCTGGCAAGGTAGGCCTGCACCCGATGCTCGAATGGCAGTGGGACATTCCGATCGATCGGCAGGGCTTTCAGTGCATGACCACGGCGATCCCCAACGACGACGGCTGCCTAGCGAACGAGAAGGTCAAGGCGTTCCCGATGCTGCTCACCGTGGGCCTACGCATTCTCACGCCGCCCAAGGGGCTGGCGTTTACGGTCGCCGCCGACATTGGTCTCACCGGCACTCGTGACTTCGTCCGGGAGCTGGCACCGACCGCGCCGTACAACATCATTCTCGGCATCGCCTACGCGTTTGATCCGCGGCCCGCGCCGCCCGTCGTGGCGGCACCGACCGAGCAGACGGGCGCGCCGGCGGTCGTGACAGGCCAGGTGCACGGGCTCATCGTCGAGCAAGGTAGCGAACAGCCGGTCGCCGACGCGGTTGTTGCGGTGGTCGACCACGAGGTCTCCCCTCAGGTGACCGACGCGGCCGGCCGATTCGTCACGTTCGGCCTTCCAGAGGGGGAGGTGGTACTCGAGGTGTCGCATCCCGACTACGCCACCGCGCTCTGCAATGCCCAGGTCCCATCGGACACCGCGTGCGAGCTCGTCCCGTCGAGCCTCGATGGGCAGCTCCGGATTGTAACCGTCGGCCGCGAAGGAAACCCGATTCCGCAGATCGCGATCACGGTGCGAGGTCCGTCGGAGCACCGTTTGATATCAGACCACGCGGGCGCGGCCACCGCCGAGGGGCTCGAACCAGGAGCTTACACCGCGCACGTGGACGACCCGGTCTACCTGATCGCAGTCGCGGACCTCGACATCGTGGCGCGGCAAGAAACCACCGTGCAGCTTCGGGTCTTGGCGAAGCCCTCTCGTCCGAACATCGTGGTCAGGAAGAAGGAAATCGCGCTTCGTCGCCAGATCAGCTTCGCCACCGGTAGCGACGAGATCCTGCCGAATAGCGAGCTCATCCTGCTCGAAGTCGCCGACGCGCTTCTCCGAAACCCCAACCTCGAGCTGATCGAGATTCAAGGCCACACCGACAACAGCGGGGATCGCGAGCTCAACATGCGGCTGTCACAGCAACGCGCGGAGGCCGTGCAACGGTGGCTGGTTCAGCATGGCGTCGAGTCCGCGCGTTTGATGGCCAAGGGCTACGGGTCCACCCGACCGGTCGCGCCCAACATCACCCGGCAGAACCGCGCGCGAAACCGACGCGTTCAGTTCAGGATCGTGCGGCGTGTCGAGTTGAACGCCGCCGCCACAAAGTAAGTCCGAGGAGCGCGAGGAGCAGGCTCCCCCAGGTGTCGCCCGGGGCGTGCATCGCGCCGCTCGCGCTGCACCCGCCGCCGCCGCCGTTCTCACAGCTGGCGGAGCTGCCAGGGGAGGCGTCGCAGGCGATCGGCAGGCCTTCGGCGTCTGTCTCGCAGTTGAGCTGGAGGCCGCACAAGGGCGCCGCGTTGCACGACTGGTCGAGGTTGCCTGGCGGGTAGATGTCGCACACGGCGTCGATGTCATCCTGCGTGAGGGTTCGCTTCTCTACCGAGGTTCGTTCCGCGGAGGCGAACATCGTGGCGTCGAGGATGTCCGAGTGCCCGATCCCGATGAAGTGACCGGCTTCGTGCGTGACGATGCTGCGGAGATCTGCGGGGCCAGGAGTGCCGGGCGGGCAGCCTGCGTCCGGGCACTCTGCGTACGGGCCGCCCGCGTTGGAGGGGCCGGCCAGTTGATCGTTGATCATCATGTCGGCATCGAGGATCTGTCCGGTCGAGGTGTTGTGCCACACGACGGTCACAGCCAACGCGAACGCATCGTAGCCGGGCTCGTTCGCGCCGGCGCAGGGGTCCTTCCACGGGTCGAGGAAGGCGATGGTGTTCACGTTGCCGTCGGTCTTGAACTCCGCCCTCCTGCAGGTGGAGGCCTCGAGTGGTTGGAAGATCAGATTCGGGGGAGAGCCCCCGCAGTCCGCCTCTGCCCAGGCGAAGAAGGATTGATCGACGAGCGCCTCGACCTCGGCCAGGTTGGGAGTGCCGTCCGGGTTCTCGAACCATTGGGAGCCTCGCCGGTCGACCGCGTAGGAAAGGCAGGAATTGCTCCAGACTAGGGGCGCGCCTTTTTCGACGCAGGGCCTTTCGCCAACCTGCGCCCCGCCTTCGGTCGTCATGCGGCAATAGGCGGACGCGTGGTCAGCCGAGAGACCAGCGCAGAGCGCCAGGCCGAGAGCGGCCGCATGAAGGCTACAACGGTTCATCGACGCCCCCTTGGGTCTTGCTCGACCATGCCGCGAACCTTTGAAAGCAACGCGTCGAGGCGCTCGGCTTGCGGCAGGGCGCCGAGGCTGCGTTCGAGCTGGCCCTTCGCGTTGCGGCGCATGAGCAGCAACCCATCGCGGTTTTGCCTGACTGTTTCGACGCCCTGCTCCATGCGGACTCGCATCACACCTTGTCCCATGCCGACCGGCCGGAACGCCGCGTAGAGCCCGTCGTCTCGCATGAACACGAGGACGCGCTCGCCGACGCTGAAGGAAGGCTCGCCTTCCACTCGCATCGCGAGGTCACCCATCCGGCCGCCTATTGTTTCGACGATGACTTCCCGCTCATCGGGCGCTTGGCCGCGGAGCTCGCGCTCGACCTCGATGCGGTGCCAGGTACCGAGTTGCCCGTCGCCCCGGACAAAAGACTCTGAAAACAGCACCCTACCGAGGACGATCCGGTCCGCGTGGGCGACCAGCTCTTGAAGATCGAGTCCCTGGACGATGGAGCCATCGGCGGGGCTTGCGGGGAGGCCAACTACGAAGAGGGCCGCCAGGAGCGGGCCCATCAGCCCGGGCGGCGACTTGAATCTAAGCATTTCCTAAACCTGCGGGCCCTGACGGCCTCCGTCAAGCGATCTGGGCCACACGTTCTCGATTGACAATTTCCCCTAAATTTTCGTACACCTCACTCTATGTACCAAGATCTGTCGTCCCGCCGTCTACCATCGGCGGTTGGAGTGCTTTGCATGCTGGCCCTCGGCGGCTGTGACATCGCAAAGTTCACTGCCGATTCCACCGCAGGGCTGTTCACGCGTGCGGCGCCTGCGTTCGAATCGTACTGGGACTACGACCTTGCTGGCGAGGCGATGCCCGGCACCATCGTTCAGTTCGAAGGGATTCTACGAGTCGTTCCCGACAACGAAGCGATCTTGTCGCAGTTGGCCCAGGCCTATGTGGCCTACGCCTACGGCTGGATCGAGGCCGACGTCGAAGCGCTCGAGTTCGAGGGTGAATACGAAGAGGCAGACGTGCAGCGCCGTCGCACGCGGACCATGTACCTGCGGGCGATGGACCTCACCCGGCATGTGATTCGACTGCACAACCCCGACGTCGATAATGCCGTCCGCTCGAGTGTCGAAGAGCTCGAGGCGTGGCTCGCCAGCGCCTTCGTCCAAGAATCCGATGCCGAGCTGCTGCTCTGGCACGGGTATGCATGGGGCTCGTACATCAACTCGGCCAAGGACGACATGGAGGCCGTCGCAGACCTCCCCTACGCGAAGGCCTTCGTAGTACGGTCGATCGAGCTCGACCCGAACTACTACCACGCGGCTGGCTATACGTTCATGGGCGTGGCGACTGCTTCGGAGATGGCCTCCGACATGGACCTCGCCAAGGCGTACTTCGAAAAAGCCCTCGCGCGCACCGAGCGGCGCGCCCTTCAGGCCCAAGTCAACATGGCACGTCACTACGCGGTCAAGACCGGCGATCGTGAGCTTTTCGACACGCTTCTGACCGAGGTGTTGGACGCCCACGACCCCTTGCCCGAGGCGCGGTTGTCCAATCGGATGGCGCGCGTACGAGCCTCCCTGTACGTCGAGAACGCGGACCAACTTTTTTAGTGTTTTCGGCTGTGGACGGGGGTATTGTGCGAGGCCTTCGCCGTCTTGCGCCGAGTGGCCCCGTATGAGACCGAGACAACAGTGAAGTATATTCGGCGCATTGACAGAGGGCTTGCGCGCGGTGAGGCGCTCATTGCAGCGGCTGTCCTCTTGTTCATGATCGGGGTCGCGGCCTCCCAGGCGGCGCTCCGAAACCTGACCAATCTCGACTTGGACTGGGCGAACGTCGTCCTCGAGCATATGGACTGGGCGGACTCGTTCCTTCAGAAGGGCACCCTCTGGCTGGCGTTTTTCGGCGCGTCCCTTTCGACGTTCGACGAGAAGCACATCGCCATCGACGTGCTCCCGCGAATCGCACCGCCCCGCGGCAAGCAGCTCATTCGCGCGATCGTCTGCCTCTTTGCGGCGGTGACTTGTTTCTACCTCGGCCGCGTCTTCTGGCTTTCGGTACTCAACAACGCGCTCGAGATTCCGCTCGAGTACTCCGTGCTTGGCCCCTCGGACGAGATGATTCACATCTGTGAAGCGTCCGCCTCCTTGTTAGCCGACGCCAGGCTGTCGAGGCCGAACATATTCTGCGCCATTCGGAGCGGGCTCGAAGTGTTCGGCGCTCAGATGTCGACCCCGGACGTAGCGCTGCAGCTCATCGTGCCGGCGATGTTCATCTTCATGTCCGTACGCTTCTTGAGCCGCGGGGCAGCCGCCAGCGTGGCGTTCGTCACTAAGAAGTACCCCGACGACTCAGAAGGGGAGGGCTGAGCGATGGACGGCATTTGGATCGTTCTCCTCACCGTGCTCGCCATTATGGGCGCGCCTCTGTTCGCGATCTTCGGGGCGGCGTCGATGCTGCTCTTCGGGGCGTTGCCCGACACGAGCATCACCGGCGTCGCCAACGACGTCTTCAGCGAAAAATTCGCGGACTCTCCGCTTCTGGTGACCATTCCGCTCTTCACGTTTGCCGGCTACCTGATGGCGGAGAGCGGCACGCCGCATCGCTTGGTCAAGCTGTCGCGCGCCTGGCTCGGGTGGATGCCTGGCGGGCTGGCGATGGTGTGCCTCATGGCATCGGCCTTCTTCACGACCTTCACCGGCGGGAGCGGGATTACCATCGTCGCCATCGGCGGCCTTCTCTATCCGGCCCTCGTCCAGGACGGGTACGAAGAGAACTTTTCGTTGGGTCTGGTGACGACGGGCGGCTCGCTCGGCCTACTGTTCCCCCCGAGTGTGCCGATGATCATCTACGGCGTCGTCGCCGGCATCATGATCGAAAAGCTGTTCTTGGCCGGCCTGATTCCCGGCATCATCACGGTCGCTGCTCTCGCGCTCTACAGCTCGATGACCGGCATCAAGCACAAGATGCCGCGGACCAGTTTCAACCGGACCGAAGCGCTCAAGACGTTCTGGGAAGCCAAGTGGGAGGCGTTCCTGCCCGTCGCGCTTCTCGGCGGGATGTACAGTGGCTTCCTTCGCATTCACGAGGCCGCCGCCTTCACCGCGATCTACACACTGGTCATCGAGGTCTGGATCTACCGCGACGTCAGCTTCCGAAAGGACCTGCCTCGCATCATCCGCGAGTCGATGACCCTGGTGGGCGCCATTCTCGCGATCCTCGCTACCGCCATCGGCTTCACCGCGTTCCTCATTCAGGCTCGCGTGCCGATGATCATCCTCGATGCGATGGAAGGCTTGATCACCTCGCAGGTCATGTTCCTCATTGCGCTGAACGTCTTCCTGATCGGCGTGGGCATGCTGATGGACATCTTCTCGGCGATTGTCGTCGTGGTGCCCCTCATCGTGCCGATTGCCCTCGGGTTTGGCGTTGACCCGTACCACCTGGGCATCGTCTTCCTGCTGAACCTCGAGATCGGCTACATGACGCCGCCGGTCGGCCTCAACCTCTTCATCTCGAGCTTCCGCTTCAACAAACCGATCACTCAGCTGTACAGATCCGTCCTACCCTTCATCGGTCTGCTCGGCGTCGCCCTGATCATCGTCACCTACATCCCGTCCCTCTCGACGTGGCTCCCCAACCTGGTGGAAACCAACGCCGTCAACCTCGACGCCCCCATGGATGACGAGCTGGACGAAAACGAGGAAATCGGTTTGGACCTCGATGCCCTAGAAGGCGACGACGAAGACTTCGACCTAGACGCCCTAGAAGGCGACGAAGAGCTCGAGACCGAAGACGAGTTCGGCGTCCTAGACGAAGAGTAAAAAGGGGACAGTCCCCTTTTTAAAGGGTTAATTCCGAGGCCTGCACCGACGCGGCTACGTGCGGACTAGGTTTGCGGACGCCTCTTGCAACACGGCCAGGCGGTAGGCAATGTCGCCGGTGATCTGGCCGGGCGCGCTGGCGAGCGCGTTGACGCGCGTCAGCAGCCAGCCGAGGCGGCGCTCCAAGTCTTCCCTGGTGAGCTCGAGCTTCTTCTGGACCGGCGCAAGGCGCTCGCGGCGGGTATCGAGGTAGCCAGGGTGGCCAGCGGCGCGGCGCTCGCGCTCGTGCTTGGTCAGCAGGGTGGCGGAGTGCACTTCTAGCAACGGGGAGTCGCTCGAGACGATCGCGGGGAAGGGCGTGGGGCTATTGATGTCGACCACGCGCGTGAAGTGCTGCGCCCAGCAGTGGTCTTCGCCCCGGCTGGTGTCGCTGATGCCGACAACCTCGACCTCGGGGCCACCGACCCCTTCGCAGAGCTCTCGGAGCCGCCTGACCTTGGCCTCACCGCTGTTGATTTGGTCGAGTGTCGAGAAGTGAACGTGGTCGACACCGAGCGCCTCCCCCGCGACTTCGACCGTCGGCTTGGGCGAAGCGCTGCTTAGGACGACCTCGACCTGCGGCCACTGGGCGCGAACCCAGTCGAGGTCCTCGCGATCGATCACCTGATCGGGCTCGTGACGATGCCAGATGTGTCGCGCGAGCTCACGCAGCACCTCTTCGGATGCCGTCTGCAGGTGCCGAAGCAGGGTGAGCTGAGGCACGCGTTGTGCCGCCTGCACGGGGTCCCCCACGAAGTGCCGGAAGCCACGGCGGCGCAGCCAATCGAGGCGCGCCGCGGCCTTGCCCCACAGGCCGTAGTACACGCCGGGATACGCCCAGATTCTGAGGCTTCGGGCGAGGTAGTGCGCAGTCTTGCGTGGATGATCCCAGTCGAGCAGGAACTTCCCGCTCTGCTGCCGGTCCTCGATACGCCCGAAATGCTCGCGGCCGTAGCCCTGGTAGGCACAAAGCTCCCAGCCGAGGTCTTGGCCAAGATCGCGTCCGAGGTGAATCGTGCGGTCGAGGTCGAGCACCAGGTAGCGGGTCTTCGGCGTGAGGACCCGCGCGCACAGCTCGCGAAACGATGCGACCTCGCCGTGGTGCACCAATCGGTCCACCAGACGGTTCGGAGAGTTCTTCGAGGTCGTCCGCTCTGCCACGCTTGCAATCTAGGGCGGGAGCGCGGGCTTGTTTGTAATACTTAGGTCAAAGTCGCTCAGGTGTCGGCACCCTTGAGCTCTCCCTCTTCGCTCAGCCGCATGCTGTTGAAGAGTGTGAGGCCGTCCTCGCCACGCACGAACCAAACTCCTTCGAACACCACTTCGAAACCGCCATGCGGGGAGGCAGGGGGATGATTGTCTTTTGTGAAATCGCCCGACGCTCGTGCCGAAACCATGGAGACCCTCACTTTCGCCTGGCGTGCCCATTCCCTGTGGGAGCAACGCCTACATACTGAACAATTGCGTATGGACAGTCTTGGAGTCTGCTGATTCTATCGTGTATCGACTCTTTGCAAAGGAGCTGGGTCGGATGACGGTTGTGAGGAAAGAAGTAGTCGTCAACGCGCCTCCAGGGCGAGTATTCGCCTACGTCACTGAGCCATCGACGATGGCAGAGTGGCTTCCGAGCATGGTTGGGGTCCGCGGGGTGATCGGACACGGCCTTGGGCAACAGTACGAGTGGACCTACAAGATGGCCGGGCTCTTGCTCCGGGGGCAAAGCACCGTCGTCGAGTTGGTCCCGGATGAACGTGCCGTCCACCAAAGCATCGGAACGATCGGAAGTGCCTGGACCTTCACGGTCGAGCCTCACGATGGGGGAACCGCGCTCACCGTCGAGGTCGAGTACACCGTCCCTGTCCCCGTATTGGGGAAGCTCGCGGAGAAGCTCGCCGTGCGGCGCGACACACGAGACCTCGAGGCGGCGCTCGTCAACGTCAAAGACACCTTGGAAACCTGATCAGTCGAGGTACGCGGAAGGGGTCGGCCGCTTCGGCATCCTCCACGATCCAATCGGAGGAATGATCGGGGTCATCAAGCCCGCCAGCGCCTGAGGACGTCCGTAGTCCCTCCTCGGAGCTCGCAGTTGATGCGCTCTCTAGGCTGCTTGTTCTGTGGCCAGTGCCGCCGCTGCGAGGATTGTCGCGTCGAACGCGCGCGTAAATTGCACAGCAGCCCGCTCGCTTATCGCTTTACCGATGATAGGAATGGGAATGTCGAACGTCGACGTCCACACGACCTTCGTGCGATTCGCGTCGAGCGCCTCGAGCTCCACTCGCCCGAGTGTGTGCTTCACGGGGAGGGGTCGGGCTCGAACGATGCGGTACTCATAACTGTGTGGCGCGTCGTAGGCGACGATCTCTTCGTCTAGGACGGTAGGGCCGCCGAGATGCACACGACGGAGCGCGCCGAGTCCGTTGCGTTCATCGCGACCGGGACGAATCAACTCGCACTTCTTCACACCACGAAAGCGACCGTAGCCTTCGTGGTCGGCGAACACGGCGAAGAGCGAATCCCGCGCGACGTCCACTGTTCGCTCGACTCTGACGGTAACCATCGCGAGACGATAGACCGAAGCCCACTGGGAGTCCAAGGGTGCCGTTGGGCGAGCGCCGGCGAGCCTAGATGTCGTAGCCTCGCTCGGTGTGCTGAGTGAGGTCGAGGCCCACTTCTTCGTCGTCGGCGTCGACGCGAAGCCCGACGAGACTGGCCACCTTGAGCGAGACGTAGGTGCCTACGAGGGTCCACGCAATTGTGATGACCGCAGCAATGGTCTGAGTCTTGAGCTGCGCACCGATGTCGAGCCCTTCTTGATTGCCGCCGAACGTCGTCGACGCGAAGATTGCGACGAGGAGCACCCCGATCAGGCCTCCGACCCCGTGTACTCCGAGGACGTCCAGAGCGTCGTCGTAGCCGAGCCTGATTTTGAGTTGGGTTGCCGCCCACCAACAGAGCACTCCCGAGGTCAGTCCAATCACGAAGGCGCCTTCGGGGCCGATGAACCCCGAGGCCGGAGTCACTGCGGCGAGGCCCGCGATTGCGCCGGTCGCGAAGCCAAGCGCGCTCGGCTTGCCGAGCTTTACCCATTCAATCGCGATCCACGTCAACGCGGCGACCGACGCAGAAGTCTGGGTCACGAGAATGGCCATGGCCGCGTCTCCGTTTGCGGCCAGCGCACTTCCGCCGTTGAAGCCGAACCAGCCTACCCAGAGCATTCCGGTGCCGGTGAGACACATCGTCATGTTGTGAGGAGTCATGGGTGTGCTGGGGTATCCCTTGCGCGAACCGACCATCACCGCGGCAACGAGCGCGGCGGTTCCCGCGGTCAAGTGAACTACGATCCCGCCTGCAAAGTCGAACACGCCCATATCGGCGAAGTAGCCGCCCGCACCGCCCCAGGTCATGTGGCAGATCGGAAGGTAGACCAACGCGACCCACACGACAGAGAACAGCATCATCGCGGAGAACTTCATGCGCTCGGCGAACGCGCCCACGATGAGTGCTGGTGTGATGATCGCGAACGTGAGTTGGAACATGAAGAACAGGACCTCAGGGATCGTTCCCCAGAGCGCGTCGGGAGCGACGTCGCGCAGGAACGCCTTGTTCAGGGTGCCGATGAACGAGTTGAGGTTGACGGTGCCCGCGCTCATCCCGGTCGTGTCGAACGCGAGGCTGTATCCTGCGACCAGCCAAATGACCGTGACGAGAGCCGTCAGCACGAAGCATTGCATCAGCACGGAGAGCACGTTCTTCGTTCGGACGAGGCCTCCATAGAACAGCGCCAGACCGGGAATCGTCATGAACAACACCAGCGCAGTGGAAGTCAGGATCCAAGCCGTGTCTCCACTATCCAAGCTGTCTTGTGCCCGCACGGTCGCCGGCCAGCTCGCCAGGGCTACGCCCACCGTGGCAGCAAGCACTAGGAATTGTTGGGCTCTCTTCATCAGTCCTCCGAAGGTTGGGCGGGAGGGTAATGACTTGTGGTGCGGACGACAATAGAGGGATTCGCGAACAGGAGACGCTACGCGACGCCGACCCAGTCACAGAAAACACAGCACTTCTGCGTCGCCTTTCGGGCGAGGTTGGTACGCCTGCTCCCACCCCGCTAGACCCTGGGGATGGCCGGTGATTCGGGACGGGTCCCTCTTCTCTACAAGCTCTCTTCGTAGGTGAAGACCGCTTCTGGGAACTCGTCGGCGACGTCACTCGACAGTCCCACGGGCTCGGGGTCGATGCCGAACGCCCAGCGGAGCTGCGCGGTGACGAAGTGATTGATCGTCGGCCAGCCGTCGGGGGGCGCGAGGGCTTCGGGTTGGCAACCGTCGGTGCCTAGGCGCACTAGGCCGTCGGGAATCGGAAGGCCCGCATCGAGCGCGATTTGGATGATGCCGCCACCGTTCTCGCCGATGGCGCAGATGTCACTCGGCCCGAGGTGGCCCATGTCTTTGATCAGGACGAAGCGGGCGGGCGCGCTTGCTTGTGCGAACGCGGCTTCGCTTCGCTCAGGCGAGACGATGTCGTCGATGTCTCCGGCGATCCAAAGGGAGGGCTTATCGGGGAGCTCGACGGGTCCCTCGCTCGAGACGCCGGCGGAAATCGGGATGTAGGTGATGACGTCGGGTTCCGCGCCGAAGCGAACCGAAGTGCCTCCACCGGCGGAGTGTCCGGTGATGGCGATCTGATCGGTGGAAACGACTCCTTCGAGCACACTACCTTCGAGATCGGTCTCTGCGGTCATCAAGGCGACCACCATGCGGGTCAGGTCGACGTCGTCGATGATCGGGTCGGGATCGGGTCCGAGCAAACGACCGAGGCCTCGTTCGAGGTAGTCGACCGATGCGACGACGAAGCCCCATGAGGCTAGGTGCGTCGTGAGGAAGGTCGATTGGTTGCGGTAGCTCGAGGAGCCGTGCGCGAAAAGGACGAGAGGGAAAGGCCCGAGGTCGCTCGCGGTGGCGTCACGGAACGCCGACGTTGGGAACGGGGGGTTGACGTCGTCGGGAAGGAGCGACTCGAGGGCGTCCGAAAGCTCGTCTCGAATGAAGTACGGAACCGGCTCGAGCCCTTCGGTCGCGCCCGGCTCCACGGGGTACCAGACCTCAACCGAGCGATCGGCCAGCGTCAATGTGGTGACGCCCGCCTCCCAAGGACCGACATCTCGGAACGTCGAGGGTGTGCCTCGTGTTCCACCTTCGCCACCGTCACTTCCGCTACTCCCAGTGCTCGAACAAGCAACGGTCGCGAGCGCCAAACCCAATGCGATGAAGAAGCTAAATCGACTAGTCATAAGAACTCCTGACCAGGGACATAGCACACCCCCGACGCGGGGGGGGTCGCGACGCCTTCAACAGCCGCGGCCGCTACCTGACCCAGGAGTTGGTCGACAAGGGATTCGCGAAGGTGGTGTAGCTGACCTCCTCAGGGCATGAGTCGGGCGACGACGCCGTAGCGGTCTCCAGAGGTCGGATCGCCGACGCGGGAGCTGCCTGCGACCACGATGCGACCCTGATCATCGATGGCGACCGAGCCGCCTGCCTCGTCGCCGCCGAAGTCGATGTACACGATCCCGTCGGTGCCGAACTCGGCATCGAGCTCGCCGTCGGGACGGATGCGCACGACGAAGAGATCGTCGTCGTCGTCGCGGTCGGCGGTGGCGCCTGCGACCAAGATCCGGCCATCGGACTGGACGGCAGTGTCGACCCCACGCTCGTCGCCTCCGAAGTCATACACGCCCGCACCGTTGCCAGCGAAGCAAGGATCCGACTCGAGCGAGCCCGGCTCGTCGCCGGGGCGGAACCGAGCCACCCATACGTCCGTGGGGTCGCCTATCAAGGCTGGGGTTCGCGCACCCATCACGTAGAGCCCCCCCGAGATCTCCTGAAATGAGCTCGGGGAGCCGACCGGGCCGGTGTTCGGGTAAAGAATGCCAGGGGCACCCTGGGCGTCGACCACCCGGACGCCGGTACCCCCACCCAGCAGCCAGTCGCCGGTGGCGCGACGGACAATGGGCACCGCCGCGAACTCGGGCATTGCCACGGCGACGCCGTCCGTGCCGAACGCGGGGTCGGGCGAACCATCGGACAGGAACTGCTGGATCATGCGAGTCACCGCATCGGTGACGAGCACTCCCCCGTCGGGCAGAGTCGCCACGCGCCCATTGCC
>CAXMRN010000138.1:0-8391 GCA_964195565.1 uncultured Polyangiaceae bacterium
GCGAGGCTCCGTTCCGCCTCCGTCACGGTGAAGCAAGTCATCATGCCGCACTCGGGACGGATCAGGTGTCGGATGCGCTCGATGAGGCGCGGCCGTTGCAAGATCTTCTTGGTGAGCGGGAGCAAGGTGTTGTCGTAGAGCGAAATCACCGTGAGCCGGCGGCGCATGTGTTCGTTGGGGATGCCGCTGACCAGCGAGAGCATGTAGTCGACGGCCGACGGATGGATAGGCGCGGACGTGAGGTACACGACGCGCGCGCGAGGATGACGGAGCAGATTCAACGCGAACAGCATCCGCTCTTCGTAGTGAAGGACGCCGTCGATCGAGACGGTGTCGATGCCGTCGAACGAGAGGGAGGGGACGACTACGATGTCTCTCGGCTCCGGGCTGTCCCCGTCCGCGAGCGCCCACCGCGCAGCTAGATTCGCTTGCAGCCCGCGAAATGTCTTCATTTCGTCGCCGCCACTCATGTCTGTTCTATAGCATGGGCCTGCGGGATTTACTTGCAGCGGCGGCGTGAGAAGGGCACAAGAGCCCCGTGGCGATGCGAGACGCACCTAGCGAAGAATCTGCGCGTGACGGGCTCTTCAGCTTTCTTTCCCGGCGTCGGTTTCTGAAGGTGAGCCTCGTGGCCGGCGGCGCCGTGTTGGGCTTTGGCGGCGGTGGCCTTTTGGCATTGCGCGGGCGCGCCCCCGAAGTCGATGGGCTTCGCGTCCTCGACGCGCATGAATACCGCACCTTGCAAAGCTTGGTCGAAGTCATGCTCCCCAAGACCGATGCGATTCCAATCGATGCCGCGCCGATGGATCTTCCTCGCGAGTTTGATGATTTCTTGGCAAACGAGCCGGAGCACAACATCCAAGACCTGCGAAAGGCGCTGGTATTGATCGAGTTCGGGCCGTTGGCGTTCGACAAGCGGCTGACGACGTTCTCCCGGCTAGATGTTGAAGAACGCGGCAAGCACTGGGACGAGTGGTCCTCCAGCAGCAACCTGCTGCGGCGTCAGCTCAGCATTGCGATGCGCAAGTTCTTCAATCTGGTCTACTTCGACCACGAAGAGGTGTGGCCGTACATCGGATATCCGGGGCCGTCGATGAAACGCACGCCGGGGGTCACGCCGTGACGGGCGGGATCATCGACCTGTCGAAGCAGCCTCCGCCCGAGGTCATCACGGCCGAGATCTGCGTCATTGGCTCGGGGAGTGGCGGCGCCACGGCGGCACGGCTCCTGGCCGAGGCCGGGCACGAGGTCGTCGTGCTCGAGGAGGGACGCGATCTCACCGGGCCTGAGCGAACCCAACGTGACCCGGGGATGTACGATCAGCTCTACATGGATCGCGGAGGGCGAGCCTCCCACGATCTCTCGATCTCCGTGTTGCAAGGCAGGGTTCTTGGCGGCGGCGGAGTGGTCAACACCTGCGATGTCGTTCCCATCCCGGATGGCGTTCTGCATCACTGGGCAACCAAGTACGGGCTGGAAGACTTCGCGCCCGAGCTGTTCAAACGATTTACAGATGATGCGCTCATCGATCTTTCGGCGAGCCGCATTCCCGAGAGCCTGGTCAACCCTGCCAACGACAAGCTGCGTCAGGGGGCCGAAGGTCTCGGGCTGCGCGGCGAAGTCATGATGCACAACCGAGTAGGTTGCCGTGGGCTTGGCACCTGCATGCTCGGCTGTCCTGTCCACGCCAAGCGCAATCCACGGATGGTCGCGCTCCCGAAGGCGGTCGAGGCAGGCGCGCGTATCTACACGCGCTCGCGCGCCGTCAAGATCGGCAAAGCAAGCGAGGAGCTCAAGGAGATCACCGTTCGCACGCTGGACGCAGGTGGCTATCGCGAGGTGGGAGAGCTCAAAGTCCGAGCCAAGATCGTCATCGTCGCGGCCAACGCTATCTCGTCGGCCCAGTTGCTCCTGCGTTCCGGCGTGGGCAACGCCCACGTGGGGCAGAACCTCATCCTGCAGCCGCAGCTCGCCATCATCGGTTTCTTCGACGAGCGCATCGCTGCCTTCGACGGTGTGCCGCAATCGTACGCAGTCACCGAGTTCGAAGAGGAAGACAACGCCGAGTTCGGGCTTTGGGGCTATCGTATCGAGGGCATCATGGGCACGCCCGGCCTCGTGTCGACCATGCTGCCCCTCTCGGGGTCCGCAGCCATGCAGACCATGTCTCAGTACGACCGCATGGCGCCCTCGCTCTTGTTGGCGCCCGACGCGCCGTCGGGTCGTGTAGAGGTCGCGCGCGACGGCCGCTTGACCATTCGCTACGAGCAGCGCGACGACCATCGCGCCCGGCTTCGCGACGCGGCGGAAATGGCGGCGAAGGTCTACCTCGAAGCGGGAGCGCGCGAGGTCATCGTCCCGACCTCGCCACCGCTCGTCATTCGCTCGGCGCGCGAAGCCAAGCAAGCCCAAGAGCTCTCCTTCGCCCCGGCGACCGCCCCGATGATCAGCGCCCACCAGCAAGGCACTGTCCGATTCGCCGCGTCCGAGCGTGACGGCGGAGCCGATCTAAACGGCCAGGTCTACGGCACCCGAGACGTCTACGTCTTCGACTCCTCCGGCTACCCCACCAGCGCCGCCAGCCACACCATGACCCCAATCATTGCCTCGTCCCGCATGCTCACCACGAAGCTGCTCACTCGCATCTAGGCGATAGCGTGGGGGTGGTGGGGCGGGACAAACAGTCGCCGAAGGCGTCCGGGATCAACGAGCGTCGCCACAAGCGGGCGGTCTCGGTTCTACTACTCTTGTTCGATTTGTATCGATTGGGTGGGGCACATCATGCAAGCATCCCGGACCTTGGTTTCGAGGTCGGGGGGGACATCGAAGGTTTGGATCAAGAGGCTGCCGTCTTCGTTGAAGGAGAAGACTTCGGGAGCTTCTTCGACGCAGACGCCGTAGTGGTTGCAGGTGGATGAGTTGTACATGAGTTTCATACGTCGGCCCGGATCTATGGCTTGCTCAGCAGCTCACGTTCTTCGTGTGCCATGTCATCACGGATCGCACGTGAGAGTTCACGCACGCCCGTGACCAGTTTCGAGCCTACGGCCGTTTCGTCGAGTTCGTGGATGACGCTGTCGAAGATCTCGCGCTGCGTCTGGTGCTCGCGGCGCATCCCTTCCACCAGTTCGTCGACTTTGTCCTTTTCGGCCAACGAGGGCAGTTGGTACTCCTCGTAGTGCAAATGCGCGAGCAGCACCTCGCCGAGCGCCACCAGCTCTTCGCGCAGCGCGATCACCGATTTGGTGTCGCCATCCACGCGCTCAGTGAGTGCTTCGACACGCGCGAGCAGCGCAGAGATCTGCGCGTGCTCGCTTCGAATGCGGGCTCTAATTTCATCCGGCGTCGCCGGGGCCTGTGCTTCGGGACTGGTGTCCATCTATGCTGCGGCAAGTCGCTTACGTCGCTCAGCCAGCGTGAGCGGCTTGCTCACCTCCTTGACGCCATCATACTCGTCTTGGGCCTGCTTGTGGTACCACTCGGGGTAGAAGTCCTTGCACCACCTGCGGAATTCCGCGACCGGCCCGTCGCCGTCGCAGAGCATCGGCTGGTGGAAGAACGCCTTGTTTTCCCAGATCGGCGCGTCTTCCTCGAGCTGCCGGGCGACCTCGTTGGTGAAGGCCTTCCCGACGCCCGCCGTGATATCGGCCCCGCCGAGCTTCTTCACCGTGAATGAGAAGCGCACGTCGCAGTACTCCTCGTCGATCGGCGTCACCGAGGCCATGTTGGTCGTCTCGACGATGCCCCGGAAGCGGCTCAACGAAAAGCCAAAGCCGTGGACGTCGACCTCGAGCTCGCCTGTCACGTCGCCCCGCGGCGTCTCCATCGCCGTGTCGGTGACCATGTGAATGAGTGGGTATTCGAGTTCGACGGTGTGCGGCTGCGGAACGATGTTCATCCCGTGGACGTACCGGAAGTGCGCCTTGTCGACGACGTTCTCACACATGTCCTGGTTGTGCGTGCGCATCGTCCAGCGTTGTTTCCAGTACGGTGTCCACTCGTCGTTGTTCCACTCGAGGATCTCCGGAGTTTCCCACTCGGGCTCCTTCCCGTCGATGTCGTGCCACACCATGATCAGGCCGTTCACCTCGTGCACCGGCCATGCCGTGATGTTGGCCTTGCGCGGAAGGTGCTTGGCGTACGGCACCTCGGTGCACTTCCCCTCGCCGTTGAATTTCCACGCGTGGAACGGGCAAACGATTCCGTCGCCGTCAACCTTGCCGCCGTGGCCTAGGTGGGCACCCATGTGCGGACAGAACGCATCGAGCACGCTGACCTCACCGTCCTCCGTGCGGAACATCACGAGTTCGACCCCGAAGTACTTCAGCGGTTTGACCTCGCCGGGCTTCAGTTCGTCCGCATACGCTACCTGGAACCAACCCCGAGGGTAACGAGGAATCGGAAATCGCGGTTTCTTGCTCATGGCTGTTCTCCCATTTCTGTTCGTCGCTTCGGCGGCCTCCGATACGGAGATTGATGGCCCCAGTCGCTAACTCGGTTGTACGTGGTTGGCTTCCACGTCGAATCGTCCACGGTTCGCCCGCCCCAGCCGACTTCGCATTCGAAGCCTGAGGGCGTGACACAGTAGAAAGTCACCATTTGGTCGTTCGGATGACGGCCGAGGCCTTGCACGACGCGTACGTGGTTGGCGAACGCGCGGTCGAGCGTGGCGCCGACGTCGTCGAGCGACTTCATCTGCACCATGAAGTGATGCAGGTGCTTCTCGAGGCCGGAGCCAAGCGCCACCGTATGGTGTCGCGGGTTGACGTGAAGGAACGTGACGTCGACCTTGAAGTCGCCCGGAAGCGTGCAGCGGATGTGGTCACTCAGACCAAAGCTCAGCACCTGCTCGAAGTACGAGCGCGTCTCAGCGATGTTATCGGCTCGGAGTGCCAGGTGACCGACGCCTTGCTCGCCGGTCACGAACCCTGCGCGCACCATCTCGCGCCGGAATGGGGCCTCTGCAATCGCAGGCCCGTGAAACAGCTCGACGGCCACACCACCCGGTTCGAACGTTCGAACGAAACCCTCGACGCCGCGTGCGCTTGCCTCGTCGCTCGACCCAGGATCGATGGAGCGGCCTGCCTCGCGCACGTGCACAGCGACTTCGTGCAGCGCCGCTTCGTCAGGCACTTCGAAACCAAGGGCGACCAAATCGTCTGCCGGTCCCTCTTTGAGCAAGATCCGGGCGGCCCGTTCGTCGGTGCGGTACGGAACTAGGCCTTCGCCGAGCGTCTCGCCTCTTTCGACGCCGAGCACCTTCGTCAGAAAGTGATCCCACGCCTCGAGGTCCGAGACCTCGAAGAGGAAGTAGCCCAAGCTGTGAACGCCGGATCCCATCATGACCTCAGAGGAAGAAATCCGTCGTTTGCTCGCCCATCAAGAGGCCTCCAAAGTTGCGCTGCGTCTTGAGGGGGTTGTTGGCGTGGTGGGCGCGCGCGCCGTGAATGTCCTGGAAGAACCCCTGGATGTCCTGATTGAGGAAGATCGCGGAGCCGCCGCTTGCCATGAAGAGGTCGTCCAAGGCTTTGACCATGCGATCGGTCGCCGCACCCGCGTTCGCGCGGTACGCGACGCGGTCCTCTAGCTCGATGCGCTCTTCGGCCTCCGCCTTGGCCATCATCTCGTTCCAGTCGTTGCGAAGGAGTGCCCGGACCTCCCGCATCGCGAGGGTCGCGCGCGCGCATGTCTCGAGGTTGAACGGGTCGTCCGAAGCCTTCTTCCCATCGGCTCGACCCTGACGGTTCTTGTTGAGCGCAACGTATGCTTCGAGCGCCCCCTGCAGCATGCCGACCGCCGGGGTGGCGACGGTGCGGGTGAAGAGCTGGCCGAAGGGAACACGGTAGAGCGGTGCCGTGTTGAGCTCGTTGCCGGGGCTTTGAAGCCGGTAGGCATCCGACATGCGGTGGATACGGTGCTCGGGGACGAACGCGTCGTCGATCAAGACAGACTTGCTTCCGGTTCCCTTGAGACCAGAGACAAACCAGTCGTCGACGAGCTCGTAGTCAGACCGCGGGACGAGCAAGGTGAACATGTCCCGCGGCTTGCCCTCTTCCTTGGGGCCGTAGGCGCCGAGGAATGTCCATTGGCAGTGGTCCGAGCCGCTCGAGAACCCCCACTTGCCGCTCAGGCGATACCCGCCATCGGCGCGCGTCACCTTGCCGACCGGCATGTACGATGATGCGGTGAGCGTATCGAGGCCGTTCTCGCTCTCCCACACGTCTTTCTGTGCTTGCTCCGGGAATAGGGCGAGCTGCCAGTTGTGCACCGCCACGACGCCGAGTACCCATGCCGTCGACGGACACGCGGAGGCCACCTCAATCGCCGCGTCGAAAAACTCGATGGGATTGCACTCGTAGCCGCCCCAACGCTTCGGCTGCATCATTCGAAAGAAGCCGGCGTTCTTGAACTCTTGGATCGTCTCATCCGGGACCACGCGGTCGGCATCGCACTTCGCGTTGCGCTCGCGCAGGGTAGGCTTCGCGTCACACGCGAGCTTCACGAAATCCGGCTTGGTGGCGTTGCTCATGCGGATGCTCCTAGTTATTCGGCCGCGTCGGCTGCTTTGTCGCGAGGCGAGTAGAACTTCGAGTACCAGCGGCGGAACTCGCCGATGGGGCCGTCTCCGTCACACAGCATCGGACGGTCCAGGTAGATCTTGTTTTCCCAGATCTGGACGTCCTGAAGGTAGCCGTCCCGCATGTTGTTGATGAAGTGGTCGATGAGCTCGTCGCTCATGCCCTTCGATGCCTTCATCGAGACGCCAAAGCGAAGCATCACGTTGTCATCATCGATGGGCGTATGGGCGTTGATGATCACGCCGAGACCCGCGCCTTGCATCTTGGTGACCTGATAAGCAGGTCCGTAGTACGTGGCGGTCGACGAGAACTCATCCTTGCCGCCGTGCACCGGGTACGCGATCGCCTTGATCTTCTGTTGCCCGACGTGGTCGGTGTAGGTGTTGCTGAACGAGCCGGGGACCGGGTGCGTGTTGTGCACCGGGATGAAGTGACCTGCGTCCGCCAGATTCTCCGCGATGGCGAGCGGCGGGGTCTTGATCTGAATCTTCGCGAATTTCCAGGGAAGGAACTCGGAGTCATCCCATTCTTCGAGCGCCGGGATCTCCCAATCGGGCTGGCTCTTCTCGCGGTCGTGCCAGACGAAGATCATTCCGTTTCGCTCGGCCACGGGCCAACACGCGATGCCTGCCTTCGGCGGAATGCGTTTGGCGTACGGGATCTCGACGCACTTGCCGGCGCCGTCGAACTTCCACGCATGGAACGGGCAGACGATCCCCTCGCCCTCGATCTTGCCACCATGCCCGAGGTGCGCGCCCATGTGCGGGCAGTAGGCGTCGAGCACCTTGGCTTCACCGGACTCCGTGCGAAACAGCACGAGCTCTTGGTCGAAGCGCTTCATGGGCACGACTTGGCCGGGCTCGATCTCTTCGGAGAACATCAGTAAGAACCAGCCCCTCGCAAAGCCTGCCCACGGGTTCGTGTTGGTATCGGTGGTCATCGGAAGCTCCAATCGTCGATTCGCGGCGGCCCGAACGCGCGGGCAAACTAGAACGTGTTCCACTAGAACATGTTTCAATTTCCGTGCCGGATCAAGAAGATTCTTCTGCTCGAAATCATTGTGTTTTCAACAGCTTAGAAGCGCAAAACCTGCGCATTGGGGCTCTCTCGCGCAAATCGTGCGCCAGGCATCGGTGCCGGTCCCACGCCGTGGCGCGGACCGGGTGCCGATCGCAGTTGACGCCCAGCGTCCATCGCAAGACCCTCGCGCGATGCGAAGCAGAATCACCCTCTTCCTCGGCTCCCTCGTATTCCTTTGCTCCTGCGACAAGGGCGCTCCGCCGCCCGCGTATCCCGAGGCTCCCGAAGCCAGCGAGGCGCAGTCCGAGCAGGTCGAGGCCGTGGAGACTTCCAATGACCCGACGTCCCCCCTCAACTTCCAGGGCAAGATCGCAAAGCGGTATGAAGATTCGGTCGAATGGTGGCCGCCCACCTACAAGCCGGCTCCCGACAAAGCTCCGAATGTCGTCTTGATTCTCTTAGACGACACTGGGTTCGCACAACTCGGTAGTTTTGGTGGGCTGATCGAAACGCCGAACATCGACGCCCTTGCGGAGGGTGGGCTCCGCTACAACAACTTCCACACCACGGCACTGTGTTCGCCGTCACGTGCCTCGATCATGGCGGGACGTAACCCACACTCGATCGGGCTTGGCTCGCATTCGCTCACGGCGATGGGTTTCCCCGGATACAACGCGATCATTCCCGACGACGCGAAGTCCGTGGCGAAGGTCTTGGAGGGGAACGGCTACGTCAACTACATGCTCGGCAAGTGGGACCACACGCCGCTCTACGAAGTCTCACAGGCGGGACC
>CAXMRN010000139.1:0-3967 GCA_964195565.1 uncultured Polyangiaceae bacterium
CCTCCTGATCATCGTCTGTCTCTTCACGGTCCTCAACACCATGATGATGTCCGTGGTGGAGAGGGAGAAGGAGTTCGCGGTGCTGATGGCCGTCGGGACGTCGACTCTGGCGCTCCGGGCCCAACTCCTGATGGAGGCCGCAATGATCGCGTTGCTCGGTTGTCTCGCGGGAGCCGCACTCGGAGGTCTTGGTGCTCAGCGCCTGGCTACGAGGGGCCTCGACATGAGTTCCCTCTACGGCAGCGAAGAGATGTCGATCTCGGGCTTTGCCGTCGACTTCATGGTCTACGGCCACCTGCGGCCGGACGCCGCGCTCGATCTCTTGGTGATCGTCTTCATCGTCACGGTGCTCACAGTCGGCCCGGCTCTGGTACGAGTTGGCCGAATCGACCTCATAGGAAAGCTGCGATGAACCAAGAAGCAAACGCCTCGACCGACGTCCCGGCCGTGCGCCTCAAAAACATTCGCCGTCGCTTCGGTAAGGGAGCGGGCGAGATCGAGGTCCTGCGGGGAATCGACCTCGACATCCATCGCGGCGATTTTGCCGCCATCGCTGGCCCGTCGGGGAGTGGCAAGACCACGCTGCTGAACATCATCGGGGCGCTGGACCTTCCGACCGAGGGAACCGTTCACATCGACGGCGTCGACATCGCGACGCTGAGCCTCAAGGAGCGCGCGCATCTACGACGCGACCGAATCGGATTCGTCTTCCAAAGCTACAACCTCATGCCCGTCCTCACTGCCATGGAGAATGCCGAGTATGTCCTTGCACTTCGTGGCGTACCCCGCGAGAGCCGGCGGGCCACGGTGAGCAAGCTCCTCGACGCGGTCGGGCTCGAAGGCCTCGAATCTCGGTTCCCAAACCAGCTCTCGGGCGGTCAGCAGCAGCGGGTTGCCATCGCGCGGGCCCTCGCCGCCGAACCCTCCCTGATCATCGCAGACGAACCAACCGCCAACGTCGACGCACGGGTGGCCCTCGACCTCGTGGCGCTCATGCGAAAGCTCCACGCGGAGCGTGGGGCGACTTTCTTCATGGCGACGCACGATCTTCGAGTGATGCGCCGCTGCGACCGACTTCTTTGGATCGAGGAAGGCGAAATCACCTACGACGGTCCGCCGTCGGGCTTCGAGCTGCCAGAGTGAGCCTTCGCCGCGTCCTCACGTTCACCTTCGCTATCCTGATGGCTCCGAGCCTTGCGGTCGCACAGATTGGGAAGCTCGATGAGGACACGTTGAGCTTGGCCGGAAACCTCCGCAGCATCCTCGGCTTCAACTTCAACTACGACGAGCCGCTGTTGTTCGGCCCCGACAACCGAGCCGACGGCTTCTCGCAGACGCTGCTCCGCCTCACCTTGGACGCGGCCCACGATCCTGGGTTCTCGTATCAGTTCCACGCGGTACAGAGTGGGACGGTCGCGAACTTTCAGCAATCTAGCGCCGATAATCCGTTCAACCTGGTGCAGGCAACGACGCGATACCGGCTCCTGGATCTCAACTGGGAGCAGTACCAAGCGGACGATGTGCAGTTTTCTCTGTTCATCGATCGCGCCTGGATCCGCTACCAGAACGAATACGTCGACATCGTCGTCGGTCGGCAGGCTATCGCGTTCGCCACCGCCCTACTCTGGTCGCCGATGGATGTCTTTCTGCCGTTCGACCCGCGCCAGTTCGATCAGGAGTACAAGCCCGGCGTCGACGCCATTCGTGTCGACGTCCCGATCGAGCTCACTTCTGGAGTTACGCTGGTGGGGTCCCCCGGACGCACGCTCACGACAACGGGCGCCTCGGTCCCGTCCGGCTTCGGTGGAGCCACCTGGTTCGGCACCGCGATCATGCTGCGCGCGTTCTCGAGCTTCGGTGGCTGGGATGTGAACCTGCAGGGGGGAAAGGTGTATGGAGGCTACCAAGTCGCCACCGGGTTCGTCGGAGAGACCTCCCCCGTCCAGTATCGGGGTGAGCTGACCTTCACGGTTGCGAGCCCCACCACTGCCGGCTCGATCGAAGACGGACAGGTCGACACGGCGCCCTCGGCCTCGGTAGGGTTGGGCCTCGCGCTGGCAAACGGATTGGACCTGGGGATCGACTATTTCTACAACGGACAGGCCGCCGATGATCTCTTCGAGAGCGCGCTTCGCCTCGCGACCGGCGGCACGCTGACCCTGTCCGCACATCAGATCGGATTGTTCGCCAACTACCTAGCGTTGCCCATTCTCTCGGTCGGCGGGCTCTTCATCGTCTCTGCGAGTGACGGCTCCGTACAGATTCAGCCCATCGTCGTCTACTCGATCTCGGACGAGAGCGAGTTTCTCGTCGGGGCAAGCGTCAACATCGGCCGCCGCCCAACCGGTCAGGACCCAGTCACTGGGCTGCCGGTGTTCAGGAGCGAGTACGGCACCTACCCTCAGACCGTCTTCGCCGAATACAAGTTCTACTTCTGAAGCACGCGCGCACCAACGCGGATCAGGTCCCGCAGAATGTCTCTCGCACGATCTGATCGGTTCGCGGCGGCGCGGCGTAGCGTTCCTGCGACGGCTGGTCATCGTAGGGCGAGGCCAACACCTCGATCAACCGCTCGAACGGCCGAAGATCGCCCTCCTCCACGGCCGCCTTAATGACTTCCTCAACCCGGTGATTGCGCGGAATGAAGGCCGGGTTGACCCCCCGCATGTCGCTACGACGCTCCTCAGATGGTCGCCCTTCGCTTGCGAGGCGTCGTCGCCAGTGCACGGCCCATTCGTCGAAGGCCACCGGGTCTTCAAAGAGGCCGCTCACAGCTTCATCGTCTTGGGCGCTTTGATCGGCGACGTCACTTAGTCGGCGAAAGGTAAGCGTGAAGTCGGCCGCGTTCGCCGCCATCCGCGTCAACAGATCCTCGGCGAGCGCCACATCGCCCTCCTGAACCTCCAGGAGCCCGAGCTTTCGTTGCAAACCGGCTCGATAGAAATGCTCGAACCGAGTTGGAAATGTGTGGATCACCTCAGTCGCCGACGCGACCGCAACATCTGGATCGTCGGCGATCACCGGCAGGAGGGCATTCGCTAGACCCCCGAGATTCCAGTGCGCGATCGACGGCTGATTGCCGTATGCGTACCGACCCATGCGATCGATGGAGCTGTAGACCGTCTCAGGGTGATAGCTATCCATGAACGCACAGGGGCCGTAGTCGATGGTCTCCCCAGCGATCGAGGTGTTGTCTGTATTCATGACGCCATGAATGAAACCCACCAGCTGCCAGCGAGCGACGAGCTCCGCCTGCCGATCGATCACGGCGGCAAGCAAAGCGAGGACTGGATTGTCCGCCTGCGCCGCTGCGGGGTAGTGGCGGGTGATGACATGATCCACCAGCGCCCGGATGCCGTCGACGTCGCGGCGGCCGGCGAAGAACTGGAAGGTCCCCACCCGTATGTGGCTCTGCGCCACTCGGGCCAGGACCGCGCCCGGCTGGCTCGTCTCGCGCCTGATCTGGTCGCCCGTCGTCACGGCCGAAAGGGAACGAGTGGTCGGAACCCCCAGCGCCGCCATGGCCTCACTGAGGATGTACTCGCGCAAGACCGGGCCGAGACCCGCGCGACCATCACCATCGCGAGAGAACGGCGTCGGCCCAGCGCCCTTGAGCTGAATATCGTGGCGCACGCCATCGCGATCGATCACCTCGCCGAGCAGAATCGCGCGACCATCGCCCAACTGGGGCACCCAGTTGCCAAACTGAAAGCCGGCGTACGCCATGGCGAGCGGCTCCGCGCCCTCCGGCACGCGATTGCCCGCCAGGACCTCGATGGCTTCACTGGTCCGCAGCCGGTCGGGATCAAGCCCGAGTTGGCGTGCGAGTTCTTCGTTCAACTCGACGAGGGCGGGTTCGGACACCGGCGTCGGCGGCAGACGCGCGAAGAAACGCTCGGGAAGCCGCGCGTAACTGTTGTCGAACGGGAACAAGGGGTCGTGGTTTGTGAGATTCTGCATGGGTCGG
>CAXMRN010000140.1:0-3997 GCA_964195565.1 uncultured Polyangiaceae bacterium
TCTTCCGCGAACTGCGCAGTTCGAAGCCGAGTGACGTCCTTGACGCGTTGGACGGCGCGCGAGGTCATATCCGCCGAGAACTCCTGATCGCGAAAGACGGTGAGCCCTTCCTTCAGCGTGAGCTGAAACCAGTCGCGGCAGGTGACCCGATTGCCGGTCCAATTGTGAAAGTACTCGTGCGCCACGACACTCTCGATTCCTTCGTAGTCGTCGTCGGTCGCGGTCGACGGCTTGGCGAGCACATACTTCGAGTTGAAGATGTTCAGGCCCTTGTTCTCCATGGCACCCATGTTGAAGTCGTTGACAGCGACGATCATATAGACGTCGAGGTCATACTCGAGGCCATAGGTCTCCTCGTCCCACGTCATCGCAGCCTGAAGAGAAGCGAGCGCGTGTGCGCACTTGTCCGCGTTGGCGGCCTCCACCCAAATCTCGAGTGCGACCTGTCGACCTGACGCGGTGGTGAACGCGCCACGATGGCAGACCAAGTCTCCCGCGACGAGAGCGAACAGGTAGCAAGGCTTGCGAAACGGGTCTTCCCACTGGACCCAGTGGCGGCCGTTGGGCAGCTCGCCCGCGCCTACACGGTTCCCGTTGGATAGCAGCACCGGGTACGCGGCGCGGTCCGCTTCGAGACGCGTCGTGAATCGCGCCATCACGTCGGGCCGGTCCAGGGAGTAGGTGATCCTACGGAACCCTTCGGCCTCGCATTGCGTGCAGAATGTGTCACTCGAGGTGTAGAGACCCATGAGCTTCGTGTTCTCGGCCGGGCGGAGGATCACCTCGGTCTCGAGCTCGAACCGAGCGGGAACATTCGGTATGCACAGGCTCTGAGAGTCCGCCTCGAACTGGGTCCGGTCGAGCGCCACGCCATCGACACGGACCGCGCGAAGCGCCAACTCGTCGCCCTGCAATATCAACGGCCCATCGCTCTGCGACGCGTCGGGGTTCCGGTAGAGCCGCATCTTGGTCGTCACGACCGTTTCCGCTGGATCGAGCTCAAAGGAGAGGTCGATGGTGTCAGCCAGGAACTCGGACGGCGTGTAGTCCGTGCGATGGATCCGTTCGTTCGCGTCCCCGGTCATCGCGCTACCAGCGTAGCATTGGCAATGGCCGCCAAGGTTGTTTCAGGGCCCCAAGGAGCAACGACCGGCAAACGAAACCGCGAAAACCGCACTTCGGGTACGAAGATTGGGCCTCTCCGCGAAGCGCAAACGGGACCCCTACCCCGGGCACTGCGAAGAGGTCGACGAGGTCGGCGCGCCGGAAGGGCTCGACGAGGTTCGCGTCCTCGTCGCGATACGGCGTCAGCTTGTGGTGAAAGCCGATCATGCGCCCGACGGTGGGCGCGAGGTCCGCGAGGCCGAGGGACTCCAAATGCTCCGTCGCAGAAGCGATGCTGGGCGACAGGTAGTCGAGCGTTTGATCGGTTGCAAAGCTCAAGTCGTGAAATGCCGCCGCCACCGCAATCGCGGAGTCGTTCGGGCCAGGGTCGCCGCCCTTCTTCACGATGAGGTGGCGAGTGTAGTGGTACACCCGATACACATGCCCGCGGTACCGAGGGTAGTGAGGGCCCAGCGGCTGCCGGTAGCGATCGAGCACTGCATCGATGAGTGAGGAGTCTTCCATGAATCGAGATTCGCCGGGAACGATACCATGCTAGACGAGCACCGTGCTTAGGACCGCGCTCTTTGCTTGCTTTCTCATCGCGTCCCTCGGGTGCAGCACCTCCGAGGAGCAACAGAACGTCGACGACAACTCATTCTCGGTGACCGTGTTCGCCGACCCCCCAGGTGAGTTCGGGCCGCAGACGCGTTGGTGGTGGCCGGGCGGAGCAGTCGATGATGCGACGCTCCGTGAGCAGCTCGGGCAGTTCGCGGACATCGGTTACGGCGCGGTCGAGGTTCAACCGTTCATGTCGGCGGTCACCCACGCCGACTTGCGGGAGGACGCTCGCATCCGAACGGTGGGAGACGCGGTCTTTCTCGAAAGGCTCCACACAGCGGCCTGTGCCGCGAAGGAGATCGGACTCCCGTGGGACCTCACGTTTGGCAGCGGCTGGTCCACTGGAGGCTTGGGCATAGACGACGATAGCGAGCGGCAGGTCCTCCTGGGTGAGCTCACCCTGATCGGTCCGTCGAGCTACAGCGGCTCACTCCCCGGCGTCGATCCTCCCGCCTGGATCGAAGGAACGAACAACATCCTTCCAGCCATCGACGGTTTCGACGAAACGCTCACCCTGGTGTCGGTCCTTGGCGCAGAACTCACCGAAGAGGTCGAGAACCAACCCGCCGTCCTGGGGGACATCATCGATCTGACCTCTCACGTGCAGGGCGAAACGCTGACCTGGGAAGTCCCGGCGGGCACGCAGCGCGTCTTCGCGATCTATGAAAATCGAACACAGCACTTCCCGGCCGGAAACGCCTACCCCGGTGAGCTCGAGGACGCCCGTGTGCTCGACCACCTCGACCGGAGGGGCGTGCAGGCATTTCTCGACGAGGAGTTCACGGCCTGGATCGAAGCAGTCGCCGACTGTCCCCCGCGCGCGGTCTTCGTCGACAGTTTCGAACTGGTGGGCGAGCTTCCCTGGACGACCACCCTTCGAGCGAAGTTCGAGGAACGGCTCGGGTACGACGTCGGGCCGATGCTCCCGTTCCTGTTCCTGGAGGGCGGGGAGTCCGAGTATCTAACCCTCCTCTTTGGAAAGGGCGCCCCCCGTTACGTCACGATGGACGAGCGAGGCCTTCGAGCGCGCGAAGACTACGAAGACATTCGTAGCGCCCTGTTCGCCGAGGAGCTCGTTGGCACACTGCACTCGTGGCTGACAGACCGAGGCATCGATCTCCGCCTGCAGGCCCATGGTGGCTACGCCGATGTGCTCGACGCGTACGGCATGGCAGAGGTTCCCGAGTCGGAGGGACTCTACGGCGGAGGATCCTACGACTTTCTACGACTGTCTGCCTCGGCCGCTCACCAGGGAGGCCAACGCTACGTCAGCAGTGAGACGTTCCCGACGACCGGCGCACGGTATTTGACGGTAGATGAAGCGCGGCTCCTGATGGGGCGGGCGTTCAGCGCCGGCATCAATCGGCTGGTGCACCACGGCAACGCATACCCGCTCCTGCACCAAGACGGGGAACGCTGGTATCCGTTCCATCCCCTCGAGGACAGCGCGTTTGCCACCGGACCCATCGATCTGACTTTCGATATCCATCCCGATGCGGACATCTGGGCGTCATTGCCCGCCTTGAACCGTTGGGCGGCGCGCCTGAGCTACGCACTGAGCCGCGGCGCGGCAGTGAACGAGGTCGCCTGGCTCTATCCAGATTGGCACGCCGAGAATTTCCCGAACTTCGGCGTCGAACCGGGGGCGTACGAATCCGAAACCAGCGTTGCGCTCCGCCGCGCCGGATTCTCCTACGACAGGGTGAGCCGGCGCGCGCTGACCGCCTCGACCAATGCCGATGAAGCGCTGCGCGTGGGTGAAGCTTCGTTCCAGGCACTCTTGGTCGAGGGCGTCGGCGCGGCGGACCCCGCCATGCTCGAAGCGATCGAGCGGGCAGCGGAGGCCGGCGTTCCAGTCATCTGGATGGGGCAATTCCCCGAGCGCGCCACCGGTCTGGTGGACGCACCAGCGCGGGACGCGGCGGTGCGAGCGAGTGTCGAGAGTCTGCGCACGACAGTCACCATCGTGTCCTCCGTGGACGAAATCGCGGCTGCTCTCTCAAACTCGGGCGTCGCGCCATCGTTGAGCCCGGTCGACTCCGCGGGTGCACAAATGTCGGTACAGCATCGGGAGGTCGCGAACGGCGATGTCTTCCTGCTCTTCAATGAGAGCTTCGAGCGGCGCACCGATCGGCTTCGAATCGAAGGCCCATTCCGCGAAGCGACGCTGCTCGATCCCGAGACCGGCGAATCGGTGCCGACCAACATCGAAGGAGATGTCCTCACAGTGACGTTGGACGCCGCCCGCGCAGTGATTCTTTGGGTTACTCGG
>CAXMRN010000141.1:0-10011 GCA_964195565.1 uncultured Polyangiaceae bacterium
GGCAAGGAAGAACCATGGCCAACAAGGTGTATCCCGACGCGTCCGCGGCGCTCGAAGGCTTGCTGAGAGACGGCATGACGTTGATGTCGGGCGGTTTTGGGTTGTGCGGAATTCCAGAGGCCCTGATCGCCGCCGTGGCGAGTTCGGGCGTCAAAGACCTAACGGTCATCTCGAACAACGCCGGCGTCGATGGGATCGGCCTTGGCGTCATGTTGGAGACGCGCCAGATCAGCAAGATGGTGTCGTCGTACGTCGGCGAGAACAAACTGTTCGCGAAGCAGTTCCTCGACGGCGACATCGTCGTGGAGTTCACCCCACAGGGGACGTTAGCGGAGAGGATTCGCGCCGGCGGCGCAGGCATCCCTGCCTTCTTCACCAAGACAGGGGTCGGAACGACGGTCGCCGAAGGGAAAGAGATTCGCGAGTTCGACGGCGCGCAGCATGTGATGGAGCGAGGGCTCTTTGCGGACGTCGCAATCGTTCACGCGTGGAAGGGCGATACCGAAGGCAACCTCATCTACCGAAAGACGGCACGGAACTTCAATCCCATGATGGCGACCGCTGCGGAGTTCACCGTCGCCGAGGTCGAAGAGCTAGTGGCGCCGGGCGAGCTAGATCCGGACCAGATCATGACCCCGGGGATCTTCGTCGACCGCATCATTCACTTCACGGATGCCTCGAAGCACATCGAGCAACGAACCACGCGGCCGCGTGAGGCCTGAGGAGACGACGATGGCTTGGACTCGTGACCAGATGGCAGCACGCGCGGCGAATGAGCTGCGCGACGGCTTCTATGTGAACCTCGGCATTGGCATTCCGACGCTGGTTTCAAACCACATCCCTGAGGGGATGAGCGTGCAGCTCCAGAGCGAGAACGGCATGCTTGGGATGGGGCCCTTCCCATATGAAGGAGAAGAGGACGCCGACCTCATCAATGCCGGCAAGCAAACCGTCACCTCTCTTCCGACGACGAGCTTCTTTTCGAGCGCAGATTCCTTCGCCATGATTCGCGGCGGGCATATCAACCTTTCGATTCTCGGTGCGATGCAGATCGCGGAGAATGGAGACCTCGCCAACTGGATGATTCCTGGGAAGATGGTCAAGGGCATGGGCGGCGCCATGGATCTGGTCGCTGGCGTGAAGCGCGTCGTCGTCGTCATGGAGCACACGGCCAAGGGCAAGCCCAAGCTGTTGAAGAGTTGCACCCTGCCCCTCACCGGCACTCGCGTGGTCGATCTAGTGATTACTGATCTCGGTGTGTTCGAAATCGACAAGGCTGGAGACGGCGGGATGACGTTGGTCGAGGTGGCCGACGGTGTGACCCTCGAGCAAATCGCGGAGAACACCGAAGCTGCGTACAGCGTGGCCGACGGGCTTTAGCCGAACAGCAACAACACGGCGCCGACGTAAACCCCCATGCCAATGGCGAGGACGGCGGTGTAGCCTGCGATCTGTCGCGCTCTGAGCCCCGTGATGGCGAGGAGCGGGAGCGCCCAGAACGGCTGCAACAAGTTGGTCCACTCGTCGCCGTAGGCAAAGGCCATGATCGTACGACCCGTGTCGAGGTCGAGCGTGGCGGCGGTCGTCAACAGGACATCGCTCTGGAGGGCCCACTGGCCCCCTCCCGAGGGAACGAAGAAGTTCACGAGGCCCGCACTGAGAAAAGTCAGCAGCGGGAAAGTCGAGGTCGACGCGATGGTAGCCATCCCGGACGAGAGCCGCTCGATCATGCCGCTCGATTGCATGACGCCAAGGATGCCGAAGTAGAGGGGGAACTGGACGATGATCGCGCCGGCACCCCGCGCTCCTTCGGAGACCGAGTCGAGGAAACCGCGGATCGAGCCGTGCGCAGCCAGGGCCAACGCCAGGAAGAACAGATTCACCGAGTTGAGGTTGAACGCGATGTCTCCGTTGAACCAACTGACCAGGACGAGCAGCGTCGCTGTTCCGCCGACGAGCAGCGCGAGGAGCGATCGTTTTCCGCCGTGTAGCTCTGTCGACGTGCGCGGGGGAATCTCCGGCACGGTTGGGTCCCGTGGAGCGAGTGCCACGCACATGAGGGGCAGCAAGATGAGCAAGCCGCCGCTCACGACGAGGTTGAGCGGTGAAAACAGAGTTTCGCTCACGGAGATGGCCTGCGATGCGCCTTCGGTGAACTGTGCAGACTCGGCCGCCTTCAAAGGAGCGGAGCCACTCAACCCACCGTGCCACACCGCGAGGCCGGTATAGGCCGCAGCGCCGAGCACCGGGACATCCATCGGGCGCCCATCCTCTGCTGCGCTGTGGGCGATCTCGCGAACCACGAACGCGGCCACGACCGCCCCGAGCCCCCACTGAATGAGACCCGTCACGCAAGCAATGAACGCCACCAGGCCAGCCGCAGCCGGGGTTGTCTTGGGCCAACGCGCAACCGCACGTACGAGGCGCTGAACCGGAGGGCTCGACGCCAACGCTTGGCCCGTCACCAGAATCAGACACATCTGCAGCGCGAAAGCGAGCAGGGGCGTGCTCGAGAAACCGCCGTACCAGCCCTGGAGCACCTCGCCGACGGACCCCGAGAGCGCGAACCCGCCGACGAGCGTGATCAACGTCAGGACGAGCGCGAGCACGAATGGATCGGGCACCCAGCGCTCGGCCCACCGACTGAAAACCTCACCAAGTCGAGCCAGCATGGCGCGGACCATACCACCAAGTGCTACAACCTCGCCCATGCTACGTGGTCGTCTTGGGTTGGGCCTGCCGCGCTGCGCGAAGCTGGCCTGCGGGTCCTGCGCTACGATCACTTCGGCCGCGGCTACTCGGACCGTCCGCAGGTGGACTACGATAGGGCGCTATACCAACAGCAGCTCGAGGACCTGCTTGCTGCGCTCGACATCGAGGGCCGCATCAACTTGGTCGGCGTCTCGTTTGGCGGCGCCATCGCCGCGACGTTCGCCGAGGCCCACCCCGAGCGTGTTGTGAGGTTGGTCCTGATCGCCCCCGTGGTCGACTACGCCGAAGGCAAAGCACTGTTCGGTTTGGCGAAGGTTCCACTGCTCAGCGACTGGTACGCCCGCGTCTTTTCGGTACGCGCCACCGTGAACCGGGCGAACGGTTTCTTCGAGGAGTCGGGCGCCGACCCGAGCTACGCACAGCGTTTCGACGAACAAACGCGCTTCAAAGGGTACGAGCAGGCCCTCCTATCGATGTCGCGCACCGACGCGCTCACCAGCTACCACGACACCTACACAGCGTTGGCCGAGCAACGGACCTTGCTCCTGTGGGGTTCGGACGACAGTGAAATACCCGAAACACACATGGATTTCCTCCAAGAAACCCTAAACAACCTCACCTGGGCCCGCCTCAAAGGTGCCGGCCACGGCATCACCATCGAACGCAAAGACGCAGTAAACCGCCAACTAAAAGCCTTCCTAACCAACACCCCCCTCCAACACTAACCCCCCCAAAAAGGGGACTGTCCCCTTTTTCGGCGCTATTGCCGGCTGCGGGGCCTAGGTGCTTTTCGGTTGGCCGTGTCCTCGGATCGCGATGAATGTGAGGTCGTCTGGCTTGGAGGGTGCACCGTCTGCGGGCGCTTCCATTCGCTTCCTTCCGAGGGCAGCCAACTCATCCACCGCCTGATGAAGCGGTCCCTTTCGCACGCGCTCGACGATCTCGTCCAAGTGGAGGTTGTCGCTGAGGCCATCGCTCGCCAACACGACCGTGTCACGAGGCGCGAGACTGACGGTGGCACCTAGCTCGATGCGCATATCCTGCGCACCGAGAAGATTGGACACCAAGTGCAGGTCCTCGTGATGCAGCGCCTCCCCCCGATCAAGCAGCCCCGCCTCGACCGCATAGCCGACCGGCGAGTGCGGGATGGTGAGCCACTTGATGCGCCCGCGTTGCCCGGTCACCAGCACCATCGAATCCCCTGCGTGGTAGGCGCGCATCTTGTTGCCCTGGATTTCGACGACAGCCAGAGTGGCCGCCGCGCCGGTCCCGAGTGCGGCGATCGCCTGGTCAGCGAGCTCGAAGCCGTTGATGATCGCGCTGCGAAGGTTCTCGACGTCCGCGCCGACCGCCCCCACCGAATCACACACCGCGCGCACAGCGAGCGCTGCCGCCTTTGCGCCGCCCGGATGGCCCCCTGCGCCATCGGAGACCACCGCAACGCCCGCCTCGTCACCCAGCGAAATCACCGCCGCGGCGTCCTGGTTCGGTCCGTCCCTTCCGGGCTTCGAAATGCTCAACACGACGGCTTCGCCGCCCCCGAGCTCGAAGCGCTCGCCTCGTGCCATGTCCACATCCGTCAAGATGTGGGCCTCACTCACGGCGTCGCTCTCCGTCTACGCGTCGACCCTCGAAGCGCGCGCGGCGCGACTGCCTGGAACGCGCGCTGCATCTGCACTCCATCACGGAACCGCTTGCGTTCGTGAACCTCGATGGAACGGCGCAGAAACGCAATGAAATCAGGGCTGACGGTGCGACGCAGGCGTTCGGCGCCCGGCAGCGGCCAGTCGAACGGCCAACCGGGGAGCTGTCCCGAAAACATTCGATAGATCAGCAGGCCCATCGAGAACACGTCCGAGCGGAAAGACGGCTTCCCCATGGCTTGCTCCGGAGCGATGTACCCCACGGTGCCCTGGCCGGAACCCATGATCGTGCGAGTCTGGAGAGCGACCTTCGCGATGCCGAAGTCTGCGAGCCGCGCCTGACCCTCGGGAAACAGAATCACGTTGTCGGGCTTGATATCGCAGTGAATGACCCGCACCTCATGGGCGTAGGCAAGCGCGTCCAACAGCTGCTCGGCGTAGGACAACGCGGTCTTCGGACCGAGACGATAATGCAACCGATCGGTGAGAGTCTGCTCGCCGAGCGGCGTCGCGATGACAAAGTAGCCGTCGATCATCATGGCGTTGCGGAGCGGGAGAATGTTCTCGTGCTCGAGTCTCGCGGTCAGCCGCACCTCGCGGTGGATCGAGCTCAAGGCATCTTTGTCGAGATGATCGATATGGGGCACTTTGAGCGCCACGGGGATCCCCTCGATGGTGTCATACGCCTCGTAGACGGTCGCAAACCCTCCGGCCCCAATGCGGCGCCGGATGCGGTACTTGCCGAGCATCCTGCGAGCTTTGAGGGAACCGTTCGAGCGTGGGCGGCTCGTGCCTTGAACAATCTGTGGTTTCATCGGGTCAGCGCTTCAGAACGTTTTGCGGATCGCCTCGAGGAGCGCAACCCCTTCTGGCCCCATTTCTTTCGCCACGCGATCCGGAACGCCCTTTTGCGCCGCCTTGAATGGTGCCAACTCCTCAGGCGTGGGGTCGTGAATGTCGTAGCCATACCGCGCGAGGTTCTTGAGCAGCACGGGCTCGATCTTTCGGACCTGGTTCCGGCCCCAAATGGTCAGATCATGGGGCATATCGCTGATGACGGCCTGGATGTCCTTGGGGAGGCTCTCGAACCACTTCTTCGAGTAGACGAGGACCGCGGGCTGATAGCAATGACGGCTCAGGAAGATGTTCCGTTCGCCCTCCTTGAGCCCCTGGTACCAACTGCCTGCCATGGCGAAGAGCGGGGTGTTGTCGAACCCGTCCACCACTCCGGTCTGCACACTCATGAGCGTGTTCCCGTTGTCGATCGGAACGGGAGTCGCGCCGAACGCCTCGTAGGTTTCAACGTGGACCATCGACTCTTGCGAACGGAATCGAATCCCCTTCATATCGCTCGGCTTTCGGATCTTCTGGCTGCTGAAGTACGAGCGGTAACCGTTCTCCGCCCAGATGCCGAAGACCAGCCCTCTCTTCAAGAGGACCTTCTTCACCTGCGCGGTGACCTCGGGATCGTCGAGTGCCTTATCGGCTCTTTCAAACGTATCGAACACGTACGGCGCCTCGATGACGTTCACCTCCCGGACGATAGAGCTCATTCCTCCGACCGACCCCGCGAACGCCTGCATGCTCCCCATCTGGACCCGGCGTGCCAGCGATCGCTCGTTTCCTCGCCCCAGTCGGAGCTTGACCTTCAATCGACCGCCGGTCCGGTCCTGGGCTTCCTTCTTGAAGCGCTGGAGCTGGTCGGCCCAGGGGCTCCCCTTGGGGGCCACCGTGCCGACCTCCATCAGGAACTCGGGATCTTCGGCGACGGCGGGCCCGACGACTGCCAGGGATAGAGCGACCAGCGCTCCGATGAAGAAAACAGAATTTCGCATGAAGGGTCTTTCTAGTCAGTTGGGCTCAGAAAATAAAGGGCGAAGAGCGTCACCGACGGGGCTGTGGAGGCTCAGAGGGCCTGGCGGATCCAGGCGCATACATGCGTTCAATGATCGCTTTGTACTTCTCGTTAATGACGTTGCGCTTGACCTTCATGGTCGGCGTCAGCTCCCCGCCTTCCACACTCAGCATGTGGGGGAGCACCTCGAACTTCTTAATCGTCTGATAACGAGCCAATTTGCTGTTGCAGTCTGATTCGACGCGATCGGCCAAGAAGGCATGGACTTTCTCGTTGGCGGCGACTTCGGCCAAGGGTGCCACTGGCACGCCGGCCGCCTTGCACAGGTCGGGGACAGCCTCCTCTTCGAGCGCGAGGATGGCGCAGAGGTAGGGCTGCCGGTCCCCCACGACGACAGCCTGACCCACCCCCGGAATGCCCTGAAGGTGGTTCTCCATCTCGGCCGGCGCGACGTTCTTCCCCCCCGCGGTGATCAAAAGGTCTTTCTTGCGCCCTGTGATGCTGAGAAACCCGTCCGCATCGAGCGCGCCGAGGTCGCCTGTGTGCATCCAGCCATCCTCGGCACGCAACTCCGCGCTCTCCTCGGGCATGTGCAGGTAGCCTGAGACCATGTTTGGCCCGCGCAGCATGATCTCGCCGTCGTCGGCGATGCGGATCTCGACGCCTGGGAGCGCCTGCCCGACCGTGCCGAACCGTGCGCGTCCGAGAGGGTTCGCAGTGGCCATGCCGGTGGTTTCGGTCATGCCGAAGCCTTCATGAATGAGGAGCCCGATGGACGCGAAAAACTCCAGAGTCGAGAGCGATGCCGGTGCTGCGCCCGAACCCGCGCCCACGAGCTGATCGAGACCAATCGCCGCCTTGATTTTCGAGATGACGAGCTTGTTGGCCAGTCGGCGCTGAAACGTGTCGACTTCCTTGCCGGTTTGCATGGTCCGCTTCGCGCTCCGCAGCTCCACGCCCCGGGCCCAGCTCGTGAGCTTTGCCTTGACTCCGGTCGCAGTCAGCAGGTTTGCCCCGAGGGCCGCTTCGAACTTCTCCCACACGCGAGGGACTGCGAAGAAGAGATGCGGGCGCGCCGCGACCAGATAGTCTTTGATCTTCGACAAGTCAGCGCAGAAGTAGACTTCGGTGGCCGCGCGCAAACCGAGAAAATTGGTGAAGACCTGGTCCGCGACATGACACAACGGTAGATAACTGACGTACCGGTTTGGATCGACCTCGAGAGTTTGAGGATACGTGTCGACGAATGACTGCCCCATCGCGTCGATCCCTCCGTGCGTGCACATCGCACCCTTCGGAACGCCGGTGGTGCCGGAGGTGTAAATGAGGAGCGCGAGATCGTCGGGCTTGACCGCGGCGGTTCGACGCTCGAGCTCGTCATCCGGCTCCGCGCTGCCCCGTGCGATGAGGTCTGCGAGCGAGCTGACCTTCTCATGCCCGCTCTCGATCGCGTCCATGGTGATGATATGGTCGACATCGATCAGCCCTCGGTCGAGGGCCGAGAGATACTTGTCGAGCTGGGCCTGATTGTCGCAAATCGCGACCTTGGCCCGGCAGTGGTTGACGATGTACGCAACCTGGTCGACGGTATTGGTGGCGTAGATCGGGGCGGGGACAGCGGTCGCGGCGCTGGTCCCCATCTGGCAGATGACCCAGTCACGGCGGTTGTTGCCGATGAGCGCGACCCCGTCTCCTGACTGTACGCCGAGTGAGATCAAGCCCTTCGCGAGGCCACGCACCGCTTTGCCGTACTCGCCCCAAGTCGTCGAGACCCACTCACCGTCGGGTCCCATCTCGATCAGCGCCTTGCGATTCGGGCGTTCAGCCGCCAATTGGGCAAGTCGTCCCGGTAGCGTCCTGGTCTCGGCCATCCGTGCCTCCAAAGAAGACGCTGACCCTACCCGAAATCGGCAAGGTCGTCTGTAGGAAAGCGGACTTGCAGCGCTGGTGTCCCTTGGGTACTCGTAGGGAATGCACGAGACGATTCCGTAATCCTAGGTTAGTCTCGCCAACGGTGTTGGGCGGAGGTTTCATGATTCGGAGTCTAGGCGTTGGGGTGATTGCGTTTGCGTTGGCCTGTAGTTCCTCATCGGGTCCGGCGCCGATCGACCCGCTCGCAATCGCATACTGCGAAGCATGCTCGGAGGTTTCGAGCTGCGAGCGCGTGGTCGACGAGACGCTGAACACCGCCTGCCCCGACGAGACGCGAGCCTGGTACACCTGCGTGACCGACAACGCCTGCGACGACACGGCGTGCGACACCGAATTCACGATTCGGACCGCATGCCTCGGAAGGGCGCCCAATGACATCGTACGGGTGGCGATCTTCCTGCGCCGCCCCTCAGCCAACCTCGGCCACCGTGGCACCGGACCCACTCAGGAGGGCCGTCCGTTTCCCGAGAACTCGATTTCCGCCTTCGTCGCCGCGATGGATGAGGGCGCAGACGGCGTCGAGCTGGACTTGGAGATCACGCAAGACGGCCAACTGATCGTCATGCACGACGACACGGTCGATCGCACCACGAACTGCACCGGTTGCGTCAGTGAAATGACGCTCGACGAGATTCGGGCCTGTCGCTTGCTCGACGGCGCGGGGGACCCCACGGAGGAACGGCCGCCGACACTCGTCGACGTGTACGCCGCGCTCGACGGCACCGCCCTCGTCAACGTCGAGCTCAAGGTGTTCAAGCCACCGTGCTTGACCGACACCACCGGGCCCGAGGACCTCGTGCCGCTCGCCGTCAAAGAGATCACGCGACTCGGTGTCGAGAATCGAACGATTTTTTCGTCGTTCGATAAGACCGCCGTAGAGCTCGTGAAGATGGAGCGCCCGGACTTCTACTCGGCGCTCATATCGCTCGTATCCAGCCCCGAAGATGTCGCCACGGCCGTGGCTCTGAACCAGGACGCCATTCACCCATCCATCGCGGTCACCGCCGAAACCGTCCAAGCCGCACTCGACGAAGGCCTACAGGTCAGCATCTGGGTTCCGAACACCGAAGAGGAAATGCAGGCGCAGATCGACAAGGGGTCCACAGCGCTCATCACCGACAATCCCGCCATATTGGCCAACCTGCTCGCTCCCTGAACGTGATTTCCCCCGATTCTCGGGATTCTGTGCGAGAAGTTCAGCGAGGGTCGGCTAGCTTCCTACGGAGCGAAGCAAGGCCACGGTGCCGCGGCTTCGATCTCCAGTGCGAGCTCGAGGAGCGTCCGCTCGCCCCCGAGGGCCGCCGCGAACTGCACGCCGATCGGCAAGCCCTCTTCGCTTCGACCGAGCGGAAGCGAGATGGCGGGGCCGCCAGACACGTTCTGGACCGGCGTAAACGGGATGAACCATTTCAAGCGTTCGAGCGATGAATCGAATGAAACATCGGGACCAAGGAAGCCATGCTCCGGGGGAGGCATGCCAACCGTCGGATTCATCAGGACATCGTAGTCATCGAAACCACGCGCGTATTGGTGCTCGAACCTCCTCAGCCGCCAGAGCGCGGCGGGCAGATCACGCACGTTGTCAGTGAAGTGGCGAGCGAGGCCCTCGGTGAACCCTTCAACCCTCGTCCGGTCAAAATCAGGATGGACGAGCAGCTTGCCGAAGCGAATGGCGGAAAACGCAAGCATCGCCCACAGCATGAAGAAGTCCTCGTGGAATCGCGCATAGAACGGCGGCGCGACGCGCTCGACGACATGACCGAGAGATTCGCACAGCGTTGCTGCACCGTCTGTAGCGGCGACACATTCGGGATGCGACGGAGTGTCCTCGTCGAGGTCTGTGAAGAACCCGATTCGAAGGCGGCGGCC
>CAXMRN010000142.1:0-18645 GCA_964195565.1 uncultured Polyangiaceae bacterium
TCGACAAAGTCGTCGCGACTGTTCGACCCTGGCGCCAGTACGTGCGCTCGTTGGACCGGCTGTACGCCATGGAGCGCGAAGCCCACGAAGCCGCCCGAAAGGATTCGAAGCAAGCCCTTCCGCCGCCGGTGGTCATGCCGCCCGTCGTCGAGTGGTGGGTCGAGAACTTCTCGCTCATCAGTGACATCGTCACGCGCCGCTACCCGTTCTACATGGTTTCGTACGACTCGGTGCTCAGCGCTCCCGAAGTGACGTTGCGAAATGTGTTCGAGTGGATCGGAGATGGAGACGTCGAGGCGGCGATCCAAGAGGTGCAGCCCACGTTGCGCACGCAGGACGAACAAAGCGACGATGACGCGAGCGTCGGCGATCTGGGCCTCGAGGCACAGGTCATCGAGACGTTCGACGCGCTCTATGATCTCGTGCTCGAACAGCGCCCGCTCGAACAAGCCTTCGTCGATCGTCTGAACGAGACCAACGAAACACTGTCAGACCGCATCCAAAAGGCGGTGACGGAAGTCGTGCAGGGCCAGCTCGAGAGGAGACAACTCCTGCAGGAGCGGCGCCGCCGCGCGGGGCAAGGACCCAAGGGCGGCAAAGACACCGCCGATACCTGAATCCGCCAAGACCCTCGGGGCTTCCCCCGCACCGGGACTTGGCGTACTAGGGAGGAATGCGACTTAGGCGGAAGGTCTGCCTGTTGGGCGCCCCTGGGGTAGGAAAAACGAGCCTCGTCAGGCGATTCGTCGAGGACCAGTTCGAGGAGGGCCGCGATTCGTCGATCGCCATGGAGATCTCGAAGGGCATCCTTGAGGTCGACGATATTTCCCTCGAGATGATGCTTTGGGACCCGGAGGGAAGTGAAGCCTGGGGGCAGTACAACCGCTCGTTCATCTCCGGTGCATCCGGGCTGGTCTTCGTCGTGGACGCGACGAAGCCGCGGACCCTCGACCATTTGCTGGAAGCCCAGACCAAGGGTCGCGGGTTCATCGGTTCGCGCCCGGCCGTTCTCATTTTGAACAAGGTGGACTTGACGGGGGACTTCGCACTCACCAAGGCTCAGGTCGACACGGCGAGCAAACTCAGTTGGTACTTGCTGAAGGCGAGCGCAAAGTCTGGCGACCACGTTCACGAAGCATTCGCAAAGTTGGCTGAACGGATGCTCGCAACGAGAAAGGCATCCGCATGAATAGGTTTGACGGCAAGACCGCGGTGATCACCGGCGCCAGCAGCGGCATTGGTGAATCGTGCGCACGCAAGTTCGTCGCGGAAGGCGCACGGGTCGTGTTGGCGGCTCGGAGCGTGGAGCCACTTCAGCGCTTGGCCGACGAGCTCGGCGCCGACGTCGCCCATGCCGTACCCACCGACGTCTCCGACTTGGGTGCTTGTAAGCGTCTCCTCGAACAAGCGAAGTCGCGCTTTGGGAGCATCGACGTGTTGGTCAACAACGCCGCCCACAACTCTCGGGGTCCGCTCGAGGAGCTCCCCATCGGCGACATGCTGCAGATGCTGGACGTCAACCTCCGGGGCCCGATGATGCTTACCCGCCTCGCGTTGCCGACGATGCGCGCCCAGGACTCGGGGACGGTCGTCAACGTGGCGTCGCTCGCCGGGCGCTTCCCGCTCGACGATGAGGCCACGTACTCCACCACGAAGTTCGGCCTTCGCATCTTTTCGTTTGCCGTGGCCGAGGAGCTCCGGAACACCAACGTTCGTATTTGTGTCGTCAGTCCGGGTCCCGTCGAGACGGGTTTCATCCTGGATCCCTCGACGATCGAGACCGTGCCGCCGTTGGTGTTCTCTCAGCCAATGAGCACCCCAGACGAGATCGCCGACTTGGTGCTCGCCTCCGCCGCCGACGGGACGAGGGAGCGCACCAAGCCCGCCCTCAGTGGGAAGCTCGCGACCCTCTGCTACCTGGTCCCGCCGATGCGCCGGCTCCTGACTCCGGCGCTCGAACGTAAGGGCGCGCGCCAGAAGAAGAAGTACATCGCGCGCCACCTGAAATGATCAGGAGTCGTTTTCGTCCTTCGTCGGCGGGAGCGACGACAACCGCTTCGGTGAGGGACCCCACGTGTCCACGCGAGGGAGCATCCTGTACAACAGCCAGTGGTACGTGCTTCGGGGCAGGAGGCGACGCAGCACGGAGAAACCGAACGCGTCAAACGTCGCCGGCACGCGCAACGGGGGGCGGTTGCGTCGCATCGTTTTGAGAACGACACCCGCAACCGATTCGGGCGTCGCACGCGATGACTTCATCACCTTTGCGACGAACGGCGCCATGTTCACGTAGTGCTCGTGGTACGGCTCGGTGAGCTCGTGCTCCGAGCGGTCGCTCTTGGGGGTGTACCGCACCTTTTGAAAGCCGTCGGAATGGACGAAACCGGGCTGCACCAAGCTCACCCGAATCCCCCAGGGACGAACCTCGTACCAGAGCGCCTCGTGTGCCCCTTCGAGCGCGAACTTGGATGCGCTGTACGCGGCCATGGTGGGCATCGCCATCATGCCGCCGACCGAGCTCACCGTGATGATCTGGCCCGCTCGTTTGGCGCGCATGCCTGGGAGCACGAGCCGGATGAGCTCCATGGGCGATCGGAAGTTCACGTCCATCTGAGCGAGGCGCTCGTGTTCTTCCACGTGCTCCACCACCGCGCGGTAGGAGATGCCGGCGTTGTTGATCAGCACGTCGACGCCGCCCCAGTCGCGCTCGGCTTCGGCGATGATGGCCTCGCGCTGCTCCTCGACTGTGACGTCGAGCGGCCGAATACGAATGTTCTCCGATTCGCCGACCGCGTGGACGTCGAAGCGCGCGAGTGAACTCTGACGCGCGGTGAGGAACACCTTGTGCCTCGTTTTCGCTAGCGCGCGCGCCATGGCGAGGCCGATGCCAGTGCTAGCGCCCGTGATCAGGACCGTCCGTTCCGACTCCATACGGTGTTGAGTTTATATGGGTCGGCACGTACACTGAAAGCGCCTTTTGACGACGGGGGAGGATGAGATGGGTTGGTTGCTCGGTCTGTTGGTGCTTGCGGTCATACTGATCGCCTGGTTTGCGGGCATTTACAATGCCCTCGTCAATCTTCGAAATCGCTTCAAGAACGCGTTCGCCCAGATCGACGTGCAGCTCAAGCGGCGACACGACTTGATCCCGAATCTCGTCGAGACCGCGAAGGGCTTCCTCTCACACGAGCGTGAAACGCTCGAAGCGGTGATCGTGGCCCGCAACTCCGCGGAGGGCGCCCGAACGCGTGCGGCGGCCGATCCGGGGGACGCGCAGGCCATGCAAGGCCTCGCGAGCGCTGAAGCTGGGCTGAGCGGAGTGCTCGGCCGATTCTTCGCACTGTCGGAGGCGTATCCGGACCTCAAGTCGAACGAGAACATGATGCAGCTCTCCGAAGAGCTCTCGACGACGGAGAACAAGATCGCGTTCGCCCGCCAGTCCTACAACGACGCTGTCATGCGGTACAACAACAAGTGCGAGATGGTGCCGTCGAATCTCGTTGCCGGCATGTTTGGGTTCAAGCGCGCTGAGTTCTTCGAGGTCGAGGTCGAGGCCGAACGTGCCCCGATCCAAGTGCAGTTCTGAGCCATGGACTTTTTCGAGGAGCAGGCCCTCGCGCGTAAGCGCACTCTGCGGCTTGTCCTTCTCTTCGGGATGGCCGTGCTCGGGGTCGTCGCAGCGGTCTACTTCCTCGCGATGCTCTTCTACGGCACAGCGGCGACGGATGCAGCGGGCGTCGCGTATGTGACTGGCGACTACGAGAACGTCGGAGAGCTAGCGCTGTCGTTCTGGAGCCCAGGTGTCTTCCTCTTCGCGCTCGGGGGCACGTCCACAGTGGTGGGTTTGGGGTCCCTCTACAAGATCGCGCAGCTGCGAGACGGGGGTCCGGCGGTCGCGCTGAGCCTCGGCGGCCGGCAGGTAGACCCCGACTCGGCCAAGCTCGATGAGCGACGGCTGTTGAATGTCGTCGAAGAGATGGCCATCGCGTCCGGGGTCCCTGTGCCCGAGGTCTACGTTCTCGACCGGGAGCCGGGGATCAACGCGTTCGCTGCGGGAAACACTACGAGTGACGCCGTCATCGGGGTGACCCAGGGCACCCTTCAGCTCCTTCGGCGTGACGAGCTCCAGGGCGTGATCGCACACGAGTTCAGTCACATCCTCAACGGGGACTCGCGCCTCAATATCCGAGCGCTCGGGCTCCTGCACGGCATCTTCCTCGTCGCGTTGATCGGTCGCATTCTCACTCGCGGCTCGATGCGCGGCGGCAAGAAGGAGGGAGGTGGAGTCGCGCTCCTCGGCCTCGGCTTGTTGGCGATCGGTTCGATCGGCGTGTTCTTCGGGCGCATGATTCAGAGCTCGATATCGCGCCAGAGGGAGCTCCTCGCGGATGCGTCGGCGGTTCAGTTCACGCGCGACACCGATGGACTGGTGGGCGCTCTCAAGAAGATCGGCGGTGCCGCGCCTCGCTCCTATCTCGGCACGCCGAAAGCGGACGAGGCGAGTCACATCTTCTTCGCGGACGCGATCCGACGCATGCGCATGTTCGCCGGTCTCTTCCGAACACACCCGCCACTTGGGGAACGCATTCGCAAGCTCGAGCCGATGTGGGACGGCGAGTTCCCGGAGGTCGCGCTGCCCGACATCTCTGACGGGATGAGCACGCCTCCCGACGCGCCGGACTACCAGGTCAATGCGTTCGCGGAGGGCCCAACCGAAGAGGCCGTGAGCCAGGCGATCCAACACATCGGAAGCCCACGTCCGGAGCAGATCGCGTTTGCCCGCTCCCTTCATGCGGCGCTCCCGGAGCTTTGGGTCCACGCGGTTCATCAGGCGCCGATGGCGCAGGCGATGGTGTTTGGCCTCCTTCTTGCTCGGGACGAGGTGCTCCGCGGGACCGAGCTGATGCGCGTGGCTGACCTGACGGACTCTCCGACCGCCGACCTAACGCTGCGGTTTCACTCAGAAGCCGGGGATCGTTCCTCCGCCGAGAAGATCGCGCTGATCGACATGGCGATTCCGACGTTGCGCAACCTATCGATCGACGAGTACGAGCGCTTTGCCGAGGTCGTGGACGCGCTCATGAAAAGCGACCGTCGAATCGACCTCTTCGAGTACACACTCAGCCGGATGATGCAGCGTCATCTCGCGCGGAACTTCCAAGGAACCGGCCCAACGCCGCTTCGGTTTCGCTCGCTGCCGGCGCTCCTGCCAGACGCCAAGGTGCTGATCGCGACACTCGCCCGCGTCGGGAGCCGGACCGAGGAGCAAGCCAGACGCACGTTTCGGCACGGTCTGCAGACGCTCCAGGCCAAAGACCCAGCCGTCGCCATCTTGCCGCGCGACGAGTGCTCCCTCGCCTCCGTCGACCGTGCCCTCCAGCGCTACGACGGGGCCGCACCCGAGCTGAAGCGAAGTCTCATGCTCGCCTGCGCCGCGACCGTGATGGCAGACGACGAAGTCACCGATCGGGAGGCCGAGCTGCTCCGCGCTATCGGCGACGCGCTCGATTGTCCGGTGCCCCCTTTTGTGCAATCGAGGTAGCATCATGGAGACACAAACCGTCTACGAGACCGACGACGAGGTTCAGGCTCTGGCCCTACAGGAGGCCTTGGAGTCTGACGGCATCGCCGCCGTCTTGATCAATCACCGCGACACCGCTTACCCCGGCATCACCGATCGGCAGCGGCACGGCACCGAGATTCGGGTCGAGAGCGATCAGGTCGAAAAGGCGAGACAGCTCATCGAGGAGTTCCTGGCAGCTCAGCCAGTCGAGGGGCCTCCATTGGCGCCTCCACCCGATTCTGAGCCCGCGCCGGGCCTTCGCGGCCCCGGTTGGCTGGTGATCACATTGATAATGCTCGGGTTATTGGGAACTGCAGCTTATATACTAACTGCCAAATAAGTCTTGGCCTCGGCCCCGTTCTGCGCTATAAGTTAACAGTTAGTAAAGGACGCGCACGATGGCTGAGACATCAACTTACGATCTCGGGGAGCTCGCGAAGCTTCTCAACTGGAACCCCGCTCACTGCAAAGTGATCCTCAAGCAGCTAGGGGCCGACCCTTCCCAGCCCATCGATGACGATACCGCGTCGAAGGTCGCGCAGAAGATCCGTCGCCAGTGGCCGCCTCAGGCTGCCTAACTCGCGTCTTGTTGGACGAGCCCTTGTTGGATGAGAGCTGCGGCTCGTTCGCCGATCATCATGCTGGGGGCGTTCGTGTTACCGCCGGTGACTTGCGGCATGATTGACGCGTCAGCAACGCGTAGCCCTTCGATCCCACGCACTCTCAGCCTCGGGTCGACGACCGCCATTTCGTCGATGCCCATCTTGCAGCTGCCGACGGGGTGATAGACCGTCATCGCGCGCAGCCGAATCTCTTCAGTCAGCTCTGCATCGCTCTCACGCTGGGCTCCTGGAGTGAGCTCCTCGGTCAGGTGCTCGGCCATCTCCGCGTGCGCACAGATCTCACGGCACTTTCGAATCGCCGTGAGCATCAGCTGTAGATCCTCCGGCTCTTCCAAGAAGTGCGGGTCGATGTGTGGTGTCTGATCCGGCGCGTTCGACGTGAGCAGGAGCTCGCCGCGACTCTTCGGGTAGATCAGCGTGGGCATCACCGTGAGGCAATGGCCCGGGTCGACATAAGCCCGCTCCGGGCCGTCTTGGTTCGGGGTTGGGTAGCCCCAGGGGAGGGTGTGAACCTGAATGTCTGGAATCGGTGCCCCATCGTGGCTCTTGATGAACGCGCCGCCCTCGAAGACCGTCCGGCCGAACCATCCGTTGCCGAACATGTACTCCTTGAGCATGCCGGCGAAAAAGTGAGGAGCGGCGCCTCGGTGCAGGCTCGTCGGGGAGCGGTAGGTAATCGGGAAGAAGAGGTGGTCGTGCAGGTTCTTTCCCACCCCGGGTAGGTCGAGCTTCACTTCGACACCGTGCTCCTCGAGATGGCCGGCCGGGCCGATGCCCGAGAGCATCAGTATCTGGGGCGACCCGATCGCGCCGCCGGACACGATCACCTCACGCTTCGCGTTCGCGATGGTGATTCCGCTGGGCTGCTCGTACTCGACGCCTGTCGCGCGACCATCCTCGATGACGATCCGATGCACCAACGCCCTCAGCTCCACGGTGAAGTTCGGGCGCTCGAGGCTTGGCTGGATGTACGCCTCGGCAGTGCCGCTGCGGACGCCGTTGCTCGCGGACATCTGATAGATGCTCGCGCAGTTCTGATTCTCCGCGTTGAAGTCATCGCCGATCGGGATGCCGCAGACTTCAGAAGCCGCCTTCACGAACGCGTTCGACACAGGGCTGATCTGGTCTTCGGGGTGGCGGGTAACCTGAATCGGACCGCTCGCGCCGTGGTAGGGGGTCTCGCCGTCTTGGTGATTCTCGAGCTTCTTGAAGAACGGAAGAACGTCTTCGAAGCTCCACCCGTCGCAACCGCTCGCGGCCCAGTCGTTGTAGTTCTCGTGGTTGCCTCGGAGGTAGAGCATCCCGTTCACCGAGCTCGACCCGCCGAGGACTTTGCCGCGCGTGTACGGAATGAGCCGGTCGTCGAGGTTCGGTTGCGGAACCGTGGTGAAGCCCCAATCGAACTTCTGTTTGAGCTGTTTGACCTGCTGCACCAGGCTGACCATCCCCGGCTTACGGACGAGGGTCGTGCGGTCGCTGCCGCCCGCCTCGAGCAACAGCACCGTGACGTTGGGATCCTCGGAGAGGCGGCTCGCCACGATCGCTCCCGCTGAGCCAGCCCCAATCACGATGTAATCATAATCAGTCATGTTGGACGTCGAAGTCAAACACGTTTCACTTCGACGTCAAGCGCCTCGCGGATCGCGTCGACGAGCCCGGAGTGCCGTTGCGCCCGACGCGCGAGCGCTGCCCGAATGACGGACTTCGGCCCGACGATTCGGACCCTCTTCCGCGCGCGGCTTACCGCCGTGTACAGAAGCTCGCGGGTCAGCAGCGGCGCGTCTTCCTCCGGCAGGACGACGAGGACCTCCTCGTACTCCGACCCCTGCGATTTGTGAATGCTGAGCGCAAAGGCGTCGGAGAACTCCGGCAGCCTGGCTTCGGCGATGTTGCGGAAACCCTCCGCCTCGCTCTGTACCGTGGCGACCGGCGGCTCACCGTCGACCAGCATCCCGAAGTCCCCGTTGTAGACCCGAAGTTCATGGCTGTTCTGCTCGATGATGATGGGCGTCACGCGAGGCAGCTCGCCTTCCGGGTCCGGAATCCGTTCGGCGATGGCCGCACCGAGTCGTCGCGTTCCGATTCGGCCTCCGCGGAACGGCGTCAGCATCACGTAGCCTTTTCGCAGTGCGAAGTGCTCGTCTGGATCAAGTGTCGCCAGCACCTTCGACCAATGGGCGGCCGAGCGATCGAGCTCTTCATGCAAACCTTCGGACGGCGACCAGACAACGTCGTGAGCATCCTCGCGGTCTAGCAATGCCTCGACGACGGCTCCGTCTCCGTCCCGGACAGCGGCGACGAGTTGCCCGAGTGGCTGCCCGGCGTCGTACCGATACGTCGTCGTGAGGTGAGTGACTCGGTCTCGCCACCCGGTCTGCGAGCTGGCCGCGACGAGGTCCCGCAGAACCGAGCCTGCTTCCACCGACGTGAGCTGATCGGGGTCGCCCACGATCAGGAGTGTGGCGTCGCGCGGCGTCGCCTCGAGCAGCTGTCGCATCAAGACCAGGTCGATCATCGACGCCTCGTCGACCACGATGACATCGGCTTCGAGCGGGAGGTCGGCTCCGCGCCGAAAGTGCATTCCGCTGCGTTGCATGCCGAGCGCGCGGTGAACGGTTGCCGCCTGTTCTGGGATGCTCGCCAGAGCCTCATCGGGAGCTTCGATTCGCGCTTTCGCACTTCGCACCGCCTCCCCCAGTCGCACCGCTGACTTGCCGGTCGGCGCGAGCAGCATCACCCGGGGAGCTTCGCCTTTCATGTGCTTCCACCCCTCGACGAGCAGCGCCGTGATCGCGGCCACCGTGGTCGTCTTTCCGGTGCCGGGCCCGCCACAAAGAAGGGAGACTCGGTGTCGAATCGCGTTCTGCGCCGCGCGTCGCGGCGGCGAGTCGCCGGCTCCAAAAAGGCGGTCGAGCGAGGCGGGCAGCCACTCGGACTCGCCCGAGAGGAGTGAAGGCTCGGCGGATCGCCTGGCGAGTTGTCGGGCGATGTCGCGCTCGAGCTGCCAGTAGCGCCGTAGGTACAGACGCCCCAGGTGGTCGAGGACGAGCGGACCATTGTGGGTGAGCGGGCTCTGCGAAAGAGCATCTTGCCAGCGAGCTGCGTCGGGCAGGGTGTCCGTGGGTGTCACGTCTTGCGGCCAGAGGTCGGCCGCGGTCGTCGCCAAAGCAAAGCAAGTGTGCCCGCGCCGAACATTCCGGCTGGTGAGGGCGATCGCGAGTTCGACGTCAGGGGACCTGGGCGACGTCATGTCGCCGAGCGAGCGCGCGAGCTCGACATCGAGCAACTCGAGGAGGCCACGGGACCGAAGATCGCGGAGACTCATCGCTCCCCTCCCAACCAGAGCTCCATGGCCTCCAAGAGCTCCGGGGATTGGCGGTCGAAGAACACGCTCGCCCCCGGGGTGTCCGCACCATGCATGCCGCGAAGAAACAGGAACAACGCGCCGCCCCAATGTCGCGCCGGGTCGTAGCCGGGTACACGCTGCTTCAGGTGTCGCTGCGCGGCGGCAGTGTAGAGCTGGCCTTGGAGCACGTAGTGCTCGCGCTGCACGGCTTCTCGTACCTCCGCCGGCCCATAGGCGGGCAGGCTGTTCGACTTGTAGTCGGCCACGTACCACCGACCCTGCCACTCGAACATCAGGTCGATGTAGCCGCGCAGGAAGCTTTGCAGCGCGGATGAGCTGATGCCCGCGAGCCTCTCGTAGTACTCCGGGGCAGCTCCGGGTGCCCGGTGATCCCTCATGATGCCCACCAGGCCCCCGAGCCCGGGCCGGCCCGCCGAGAGGGTGAACTCCAGCTCCCGCAGCTGCTGGTCCCGGTGTAAATCGGCTAGGCGCGGCGCGTCGGGCTCGGTGGTGAGGGGCGTCAACGCCACGGTCTGAAGGTTCTGCTGCACCGCCGGCGCGATCGACGCTTCCATCCCGAAGTCGCGGAGCTGTCTTTCGATGAGGCCGCGAGCCTCATCGCCAGCTAGATCTTGAAAATCCGCGTGCTCGAGGATCGAGTGGAGCAGCAGGCCGGTCCGCACCCCGCCTCGGAGCTCGGAGAAGAGTGCCGCCTTGCTATCGGGCGAAACCGCGTTTGGCCGGGGGCCCGGCGTCTTCGCGTCGTGTCCGGTGAGACTCGTGAAGCTCGCGATGCGCGGCGCGTGGCTGAACGATCGGGTGACCTCGAGCGCACTGAGAGACTTCATCGGCCCACCGCGCTCACGTCGCACCGCGCGCTCGGTGTGGGGGTCGCGACACACGATCGCTCCCCCGGACGCGGCGACAAGGGCCTCGACATCCGTTCGCATCCCGTCCTGCTCGAGCTTGCCGATCCCCTCGTCACCATGGAGCAAGTAGCGCAACGCCGATGTCTTCCATCGCCACCCGCGGCCCCAAAACAGCGTGCAGCGATACTTGGCCCGGGTCAGTGCCACGTACAAGACTCGCAGCGATTCGGAGAATGCTTCGGCTTCGCTCGTTGCGAGATGGTCTTTGCAGTCGTTCGAGCCGAGGTCGATTTTGACGTTCCGATGCTCGTCGTGAAACTTCACCGCTTTCTTTTCGAACTCCCACAAGCTCGCGTCGTTCCAGGTGAACGGGCAATACACGACGCCGTACTCGAGGCCCTTACTCTTGTGAATGGTGGACACGCGCACCGCGCCGGCCTCCGCGTCGGGGCGCTGCTGTAGATCCTCGTTTGCGACCATTCCTTCGTTCGGGCTGTCCTCGCTGAGGCGTCGGAACCACTGCATCAGCGCGATCGGGTCGCGTTGCCGTTCTCGCTCGCCCCGCAAGAGCAGCTCCTCGACGTGGAGTAGGTCGGTGAGCCTGCGGCGCCCCGCGGGGTGCCTTGCGATCGCCTGCTCTGCCTTGGTCTCGCGCAGCATGTCCTCGAGGAAACGTACGACGCCGTGGCTATGCCACGTCGCGTTCCACTCGCGGAACCGGGACACCCACAGCGACCACGCGTCGTCTTCCATGGTGGCAAGCTCGTAGGGGGACACGCGGAGCAGCGACGTGAGCAGCGCGCGGCGCACGACCCGTGAGTCGCCGGGCATCAGGGTTGCTTCGAGCACGGCGTGAAGGTCGTCCGCGATTTCGGTGCTCAGCACGCTCGAATCGCCATCGAGCGACACTGGAACGTCCAGCTCCCGGAGTGCGGCGGTCACTGCGAGCGCTTGGTTGTTGCTTCGGCACAGCACCGCGACATCGTCCGGTTCGATCCTGCGGTTCTCGATCTGGGCGTCCGAATCGAGCAGAAGGGCTACCTCGTTGGCCAGGATTGGCGCGACCGCTGTCGCGAGCGATCCGGCGAGTGTCTCTTCGTCCAGGAAGACGACCTCCATGCCAGGGCTCAGGTTCGTCCGGCTCTCTTGGTGATGGGCGACTGCGCCCTCCATCTCGATGCCATCGAGGATGAACGGCGGCTCCTGGCGTGTGAACAGGGTGTTGACCGCGTGGACCACTCCGGCGTCCGACCGCCGGTTCTCGTCCAAGGTGTACTGGCGCCCCTCGCCTACGTCGCTGGCCGCCTCTAGATACGAGAACACGTCCGCACCGCGGAACGCGTAGATCGCTTGCTTGGGATCCCCCACGTAGACCACGGGGCCTTCGCCGTAGAGGGCGCGAAAGATCCCGTACTGCACCGAATCGGTGTCTTGGAACTCGTCTACCAACGCCACTGGGTACGCGGTCGTGATCTCGTCCTTGATCTTTTGGAGAACGACCGAGTCGTTGCCCGACTCGGACGGATGGAGCCGTGTGTACACGCTGGTGAGAAGGTCGTCGTAGGTCAGCACCGCAGTGTCGACTCGCCTCGCGCGTGCGTGGCGGCGCGCGTACTCGATGAAGCGCTGCCGGAAGGCGAACACTGCATACTCGAACGCGGGCGTTAGGGCTTGGTGCGTTTCCCAAAGGTCGGCACAAGCATCGAAGAAGGGGTGCTCCGGTTCCGCGTGCCCCTTGTTCATCTTGAAGTGGCCGCGGGCCAAGCGCTGCACCGGCATCGGCGGATTGCGGAAACGAGTTTTGATGAAGAACTCGTCGAGCTCCTGTGGCCACTTGTCTGTGAGCGTCGCCACCTTGTAGCTGTTGCCGTTCAGCCCCTTGGTTTGCAGGAGGAGGTCGATCACCTCTTGGCGCCGTGTGGCCCACAGCTCTCGGGCGGCGCTTCTTGACTCCGACCACCTGATGAGTGTTTGCTCGTCGACTTCGGCTGGGACGGGTCCGAGAATCTCGATCCCCGGCATCATCGCGACGTTCGCTAGCTTGCCGAGGTGCTCGATATCGACCTTGGCGTCCTCCAATGCCTGCAGAAACCAGTCCGGTCTGTCGTATAGGTCGGTCGCCCAGAAGTCGACGGCCATGTCCGCGTGCATCGACCTCACGTCTTCGGCGACCTCGAAATCGAAGTCGATGCCGAACGAGAGCGGATAGTCTTGAAGCAATCGTTGACAGAACCCGTGGATCGTCAGGATCGCCGCCTGGTCCATTTGCCCGAGGGCACGCCTCAACTTGGCTTCGGTCTCGCGCCGCCCCAGGCGTTGCACCGATTCGTCAACGACTTCACGCAGAACATCTTCGTCGTCGGAGGGCGCGTCCAGGAACCCGATGCATGCGACGATGCGTTCACGGGCGCGCACCCGAAGCTCGGCGGTTGCAGCCTTGGTGTACGTCACAACGAGAATCTGTTCGGGTGTCAGGTCACGTTCGAGGATCGCGCGCACGAAGTACGTCGTGATCGTGTACGTCTTCCCGGTCCCTGCGCTTGCTTCGACCAGAGCTGGCGCGTCGAGCGAGATGAGCTGGGGCGAAGCGTTGCTCACGCTTCCCTCCGATGCCTGAGGAGCGGCCCATAGACCCGGACTGCCGCCTCCTGAAACGCTTCCCGCCACGCGCTGTCGGTGAACGGGTCGTCGGGGCCCAAGACGTAGGCCAAGTGCGGGTGCAGTTGGCGCTGGCGAACGAGTTCTTTGGCGGCGGCTTTCACCGCGTTGTCCGCGCCGTCCTCCATGGCTTCCGCGTACGTTCGAGATACGCGTTGCAGCAACGGCAGCGGGGCCGTTTGGCAGGTGCGATAGAGCTCAATCAACTCGAGGAGAGCGGCACGCGGATCGTCGACGGCCGTGAACGAAACCAAACTCGCGCGCGTCTCGCTGCCGCGAAGCACCAGCTGCGTCGAGCTCGGCAAGCCTGCTGCTTGCATCAGCAGGTGCTCGAGCCAAATCGCGAGCTCAGCGCGGCGCCCGACCTTGGTGAACCGCTCGAGAACCCGACCCTCCGCAGACAATCCATCGAGTCGCCCTTCGACGCTGACGTCCCCGAGGTCGACAGCGACCAGCTCCGAGAGGTCTTCGTGCCCTGGCTGAATGCGTTCCTTCGCCTCGCGGATCGCTCGGAGTTCGTTGGTGAGCCGCCGCCTCTCGAGCGCGCCCCGACTACCATCGGGAAACTCGGGAGCCGCCGCCAGATACGCGTCGAGCTCATCACCGCGCAGACCGGCCCTCAACGCTCCGTTGCCCACAATCGACGCCTCCAGCGGGCCCAAAGTGGTCAGCGCATGGGTTGGTTCGTACAGATCGGATCTGCCGAACTGCGCTCTAAGCACCCGCTCGACGAAGGTCTCCATCGGGTCCCAGAGCCATCGTGTGAGCTCGCTCACGGGCAGCGTTTCGTCCGTGGGTTCCGCTTCGGCGCGAAGCTCGATTCGTTCGGGCTGAACCGGGGTCTCCGCCATCGCCCTGGCGATGTCCAAGTACCGCTGCGAGGCGCTCCGTGGAAGCGCATCCCCTTCGAAGTACTTTGCATCGAACGCGTGTAAGGGGTGTGCCGTCGTTTCGAGGACAGCCTCGTCTTCGGGGTGCCGATAGTAGCGTCGTGCGGTTTCGCACAGCTCCCACACGACCGGCGAGGGGTTTGCCCCGCTGCGCACGTCGTTCCCCGGGGCGCTGTACGTGACGATCAGACGATCTCGGGCGCAGAGGACGGCTTGCAGGAACGAGTGTCGATCCTCGTCTCGCTTGTTGCGGTCGCCGAGGTGGTGTTCGGTTCGCGTCCGATCAAAGCTCGGCCGGTTGTCGGGTCGTGGGAACGAGTCCTCGCCCATCCCCACGAGGCACACCACCCGAAAAGGAACCGAGCGCAACGGGACGAGCTCGGTCAGGGTGACACCGCGCCGAAGGAAGCCAACCGCCGGCGTTTCTCCTACCAGGAGCTCTCGGAGCTCTCTCCTCAGCGTCTTCAGCTCGATCTCGCCCTCGTATCCTGCGCGACGGGCGGTGTCTTGAAGGTTGCCGAGGGCGGAACGCAGGGTCCGCGCGGCAGGGCTGGCCTCATCTTCTTCCGTGAAGAGCTCGCTGACGAGATGCCCGAGCGCACCGACCCAGTCGTCTACCGAGAGCGCGTGCCGGGCTCGCGCGTGGAAATCGAAAAGGACTCCGCATAGCCTCGCGAGCCTCGCGACGAGCTCTGCATCGCCCAGACTTGCCGAACCGCGTGGAAGCAGGCCGTCGAACACCTCCGTGGTGTCGGGCATCGATGCGAAGCCGAGGAACAATCGCGCGAGCCCTGCGCGCCAGGTGTGTACGGGCTCCGCCGGGAAATCGAGCTGCGCCCGATGCTCCTCATCGATACCCCAGCGGATTCCTGCCGCCGAAAGGAGTTCGGTGAGCCGCGCTCGCTCGTCAGGGTCGAACCGGAAGTTTTCTGCCAAGGAGCCCGCATCCATGAGCCGCACGAGGTCGAGGACCGAGAAGCGTGAATCGATGACCTCGAGCACGGCGAGGAAATCGTCGTAGAACACAGCGTCGTCGCGTGTCTTACGGTCGTGCACCTCGTACGGAATACTGTGCCGGCCGCCTTGACCGAACACCGCGCGGAAGGCGGGCGCATAGGCGTCGATGTCCGAGGTCATCACCAGGATGTCTTCCGGAGCGAGCTCGGGGTCGTCCTCGAGCGCGGTGCGAACCAAGTCGTGCAGAACCTGCATTTCGCGCACCGAGCCGGTGCACGCATGGATCGAGACGGAGCGATCATCGAGGGGGATGACAGGACGTGCGTCCGGCTGCGGGGCGCCCTGAAACTCGAGGATGTCTGCCTGCAAAGAGTGGAGCAGGCTGTCGCGAGGGGGGGCATGGAATAGATCGACATCGCGCTCATCGGCGCCGTCGACTTCCAACAAGAGCTGCTGAAAGTCTCGTGACAGGCGACCGAGACTCGAGATCAATGGATGGCCGTCGGACAGCGCGTCTGGATCGACGTCCGACACATACGCGGACGACGGCTCGAGCGCGTACAAGACGGTCGGGACCGTCTCCGACAGGATCTCGAAGAACTTCAGGAACAAGGGAGGCAGCGTCTCGAGCGAGAACAAGTGCAGCCGTTCGAGGAGGATGGTTCCGGCCATGGGGCCTGCCCGCAGCGTGGTCAGCGCCCGCGCGATGCGGGACGCCAGGTCGTGCGGTCCCAGCCGCTCCGCGATGCGTTGCCATAGCCTGGGCTCCCACCCGGTTCCTTCGCCCTTCGCCCAGCTGCTCAGCCACTGGGAACGGTAGACCACATAGCCGTCGAACACCGAGGCGACACTCGCTGCCAGCCTCAGCGCCCGGTCCGGGTCCGCGGGTTCGCCAAGATAGGACTCGAGCTCGCTCGGTGCGGACTCTCGTAGGAGCTGGGCGATCGTCCACTTCAACTGCGCGGGGGCGTATGCTCTCGCTTCTTCTGCCGACCCTTCGGACAGGGTCTCTAGAACGCCCTCGATCACCGTTCGCGGGTACGGAAAGGACGGGTTGCTCCAGATGCCGAGTCGCTCCGCCAGCGCAAGGGTGAGCCACCGCTCCATGCCGCGGCTTTGAACGACGATCGCCTCTTTTTCGAAGGGCCCGAGCGGTACCTCACGGACCAGCGAAGCGAGCGCATCGGCCAAGTTCTCGGTTCGATTGCTGCGAATGAGCTTCATGCGCTCAGCGAGACGGAAACTTTCGCTCCAAGTTCTTCATACCGTTGCCCAGCGCGACTTGGAATATCTTGGTACCGAGCCAGGCTTTGACAGGCGAGTTCGCGAGCCGGCCGTAGGCAAGCCAGCACACCACGGTCCCCCCGTCGGGGTGCGGCTCGCAGGCGAGCACCCCGAGATGGTCGGTGCACGTCCCGAAGAACGCGCTGTCGTGCGCAGAGTACGCAATCATCCGTGGCGCTTCGAATACCTTGACCACCTCTCGCATCGGTTTGCCGAACGGGCCTTGAATCATGCGCACGGACCCGACCTGACCTGGGGCCTCGGCGCTGGTGTCGTCCGCCCAGGTCTTCTTCGCGCCCCAGAGCCACTCGCTCAACCGGTCGAAATCGGTGACGTAGTTGAAGAGCTCATGTTGCGTCACGTCGAGGTGCTTCGTCGTCTCGAAGAGCAGCGGTTCGTCGCTCAGACGCGAGCCAGTTTCTTTGGCGTAAGTCGTGAAGTCCGAGAAGGCGCTCATCGCCCCGAGTCTTACCGCTTTAGGTCGAAGTTCAAGCCTCAAGAGAGGCGGTTGCGATAGTCGGCGTACTCAAAGCGCCGCTGTACGCGATAGGAGTCGTCGCTCGGATCGTAAAGCGCGATCGACGGAAGCCGTACCCCGTTGAACGTGGTGGTCTTGACCATCGTGTAGTGGGCCATATCCTCGAAAATCAGCCGGTCGCCGACCTCGAGGGGCTCTGCGAAGGAGTACTCCCCGATCATGTCGCCCGCGAGGCAGCTCAGGCCGCCAAGCCGGTAGGCGTGGCCGAGCTTTGCGGCCTCCGACGCGCCCCGAATTTGCGGGCGATACGGCATTTCGAGCACGTCCGGCATATGGGCAGTTGCGGAAGTATCGAGGATTGCGATCGGCCCGTCGTTGTCGACGATATCGAGCACCGATGCCACCAGCACGCCCGCGTTCAAGCCGATCGCTTCTCCGGGCTCGAGGAACACTTGAACTTGGTGCCGTTGCTTGAAGTCACGCACCAGGTGGACCAACAGACCCACGTCGTACCCGGGCTTCGTGATGTGGTGTCCGCCACCGAAGTTCACCCACTTCGCGTTGTCGAGCCATGGCTCGAAACGGCTCTCGACGACGGCGAGCGTTCGCTGAAGCGCATCGGCTCCGAGCTCACACAGCGTATGAAAGTGCAGCCCGTCGATTCCACGGAGATCGGCCTCGCCGAGCGCGCCAACCGTCGTCCCGAGCCGCGAACCGCTGGCGCATGGGTCGTAGAGCGGCACGTCGACTTCGGAATGCTCCGGGTTGATGCGCAGCCCGAAGCTCGTGCCCGATGCATGCTCATCGATTAGCGCCCGAAAGCGATCGATCTGGGACGGCGAGTTGAAGGTGACGTGGTCCGAGTAGCGAATCGTCTCGCGGAGCGAGGTCTCGTCAAACGCAGGGCAATAGGTATGCACCCCTTTGCCGAACTCTTCCGCGCCGAGCCTCGCCTCGTCGGGCCCGCTTGCTGCCACACCGTCGAGGTACTTGCCGACCAGGGGGAACGTCGACCACGCAGCAAAACCCTTGAGAGCGAGCAAAATCCCACAACCGGAGGCCTCCTGTGCGCCTGCCAGCAGCTCCAAATTCCGCTCCATCGCCGCAAGGTCGATCACATACGCGGGCGAGTCGACTCGGCGTGGATCGAGCCTGGCGCACGGCTGCACTACAGCTCCTTCACGTGCCAGGGGAGCCCACGAACGGCGAGCTCCTCGAGGAACGGCTCGGGGTCGAACTGCTCGATGTTGAACACCCCGTTGCCGCGCCATTGCTTGGTCAGCATCATCTTGGCGCCTACCATCGTCGGCACCCCGGTCGTGTACGACACAGCCTGGGCTCGCACTTCCTTCCAGGACTCTTCGTGGTCACACACGTTGTAGATGAACACCTTCCGCGGCTCTCCGTTCTTGCGGCCCTCGATCAAGCAGCCGATGCTCGTCTTGCCTGTGTAGTTCTCGCCCAGGGTCGACGGGTCGGGGAGCAATGCCTTCAAGAACTGAATGGGTACGATCTCTCGACCTTCGTATTCGATCGGGTGGATGCCGGTCATGCCTACGTTCTGGAGCACACGTAAATGCGTCAGGTACTCCTCCCCGAACGTCATCCAAAAACGAATGCGCTTGAGGCCGTCGATGTGCTTCACCAGCGACTCGAGCTCTTCGTGGTAGAGCAGGTACGCTCGGCGCTCGCCGACCTCGGGAAAATCGAACGTGCGCGACTGCGACATCGGATCGGTTTCCACCCACTCACCGTCCTCCCAATAGCGGCCACGCTGGGTGATTTCGCGGATGTTGATCTCGGGGTTGAAGTTGGTTGCAAAAGGGTGGCCGTGATCCCCACCATTACAGTCGAGGATGTCGATCGAATCGATCTCGTCGAAGAGGTTCTTCTGGGCATATGCGCAGAAGACGTTGGTCACCCCGGGGTCGAAGCCAGACCCCAATAGAGCCATGATTCCACGCTCTTTGAAGCGCT